>CAZEQP010000192.1:0-6165 GCA_964514345.1 uncultured Candidatus Obscuribacterales bacterium | reverse complement strand
TGTTCGCCGACGCCACCCCCACACTCATCATCGCCCCCATCAAGGCGGGAACACTAAATGTAGTTTGTGTGCAAAACAAAGCCAGAATAATTCCGGCGAAACATCCTGGAATGGCGGTGAGAATAATGAATGGATCAAGCCATGAGTGGAAGTTGACGACCAGAAGTAAATAAACTAAAAACACCGCAAATAACAATCCACCGGCAAGCCCGATGAATGCCGCATTCATACTTTGCGCCTGACCTTTTATATTGAAGTAAGAGCCGCGCGGTAATTTCGATTTTGCTTCGTCCAGAATTTTATTGATATCAGCCATGACACCACCAAGATCACGGTCCTGGACATTGACGAATATGTCAAACACAGGCTGAATGCGCTGGTGACTGACGACAGCCGGTGTCGTTCCGCGCGAAACCGAAGCCACATTTAAAAGCATTTGCGGCTTGCCGCCTGGTGAATTGATTACAGTATTCATGATGTCGTCGACACTTGTTACTTTGTGTGTGGGCGTGCTCACCGAAACAATGTAGTTGACACCATTTTGCGGATTTACCCAGTACGAAGGCGCCATTTGAAAACTGGACGAGAGGCTTATCAAAACAGACTGAGCGATATCTTTTTGGGTCAGACCAAACTGATTGGCTTTGGTTCTGTCCACATTGAAACGAAGCTCAGGCGCATCCATTACTTGATGCAAAGTCACATCCACTGCGCCGCGCACTCTTTTTATTTTTTCTTTAAGCTCAAGCGCAAGAGCATAATTTTTCGCTTTGTCGCGACCGGTCACTTGGACATCGATAGGCGCAGGAAGGCTGGCGTTCAGAATCTGTGAAACTATGTCTGCCGGCTGGAAGAAGATTGTGCACTCAGGAAATTTGTCGGCTAGCATGCGGCGGATTTTTTTCTGATAGTCAAAAGTACTGCCTTCATGTTCTTTTTTGAGCGATACAAGAATTTCACCATCAAAATTTGAAATAGTTATATTGTCACCATAAGCCAGATTTATACCGGTCGTGGGCAGACCGATGTTATCGATGATTGTATCCAGGTCAGAAACTTTGACGATGTTTCTAATCTCGTCTTCAATTTTTTTGAAAACTTGTTCTGTGTCTTCTATGCGCCTGCCGGTGGGGGTTCTGACATGAATACGAATTGAGCCGGCGTCTACAAGAGGAAAGAAGTCCTGACCAATGAAGGGAAACAAACAAAATAAGCCGCTGAACAAAAGGAGAAAACAACAAACTGTTGTTTTTGTGTGCGTGAGCAAATAACGCAAAACTTGCTTGAACTGTGTGCGCAGTCTTTCAAATTCATAATCGACACCTTCGTATACAGGCGTCAACCAGGTACGCTTCGCCCCATCTTTATTTTGATGATGATTGCCCTGTTGTCCAAGCAGAGCTTTAGACATTACAGGCACCAGTGTTCTTGAAAGTAAATAAGAAAACATCATGGCGAAAACCACTGCCATAGCCAGCGGCACAAATAAAGATTTCGCCGGTTCGGTCAAAAACAATACAGGCACAAACACAATACAAATAGACATAGTGGATACAAAAGCAGGAGCGGCAATTTGCTGGGCACCATCTAAGATTGCGGTGGTCAGCGGCTTTCCGCTATCCAGATTGCGGTGTATGTTTTCCACTTCCACTGTAGCGTCATCGACAAGCATACCGACAGCCAGTGCCAGACCGCCAAGGGTCATTGTGTTGAGCGTCTGTCCGAGCGCGTCCAAACAAGCGATTGAAGCCAGAATCGAAAGTGGAATTGATATTGCCACAATTATTGTGCTGCGCCAGCTTGCCAGCAGAAGTAAAATCAAAAGCGCAGTAAGACCGGCTGCAATAGCCGCTTCTTTTATGACCCCTTCGACGGCGGAACGCACAAACACAGACTGGTCATTCAAGAGTGTCACTTCAAGCTCAGGCGGCAAAGTGGACAAAACACGCGGCAGATTCTCGCGCACACGTTTTACTACATCTATAGTAGAGGCGCCGCCTGTTTTCAAAATATTTATCAAGGTCGAGCGCACACCGTCTTTGTGGACTATATTTGTCTGGACGGCAAATCCGTCATGCACATGCGCCACGTCTTTCAAATAGACGGTGGAGTTGCCCGATTGTTTGATGGGCAGGTCGTTAAACCCCTCGATAGTTTTGGGGCTGCTGTTGAGCTGGACAGCGTATTCTGTGTCTCCGATTTTCACTGATCCGCTCGGGATAATAACATTTTGCGCGCTTATGGAAGCGGCTACATCAGCTGCAGACAAGCCTTTTGCCTGCATCAAATTGGGATCCAGATCCACCACGACATGCCGCATTTTGCCGCCAAATGGAAGTGGTATCTGCGCACCGGGAGTGCCTGAAAGACCTGTTCTTATGAAGTTGAGACCAAAGTCAAAAAGCTCAGACTCAGAAAATTTACTGCCCCCAACCCCAAGCTGCAACACAGGCACATCTGAGGCGCTGAATGCCGTAATCAAAGGAGGCGTAATACCAGGCGGAGCGATTTTGAGCATAGTGTTGCAGATTGCCGAAATAGTCGAAACTGCTTTGCCTATATCAGCACCTTGGTGCAAAAATATTTTGATAACTGAGATGCCGCTTATCGAGCTGGACTCGATATGCTCGATGTCGCCTGTTGTGGTTGTGATTGCCCTTTCGCAAATAGTGGTCAGCCGGTTCTCCATATCTTCAGCCGGCAAGCCGTTATATGACCAGACAACAGTGACCACAGGCACATTTATGTTTGGAAAAATGTCTGTCGGCATGCGCAAAAAGCTGAACACGCCAAGAAAGGCAATCAGAATCGACATCACCACAAAGGTGTATGGTCGGCGCAGGGCTAGTTCTACTATCCACATAGACGCTTTTGCAAAACGCTCTAAAAAGGACTTACTTCCATATTATAGTTTATACGAAATATTCTGACTAGCGGTAATTTATAATGCCCACCCCTGTTTATATTTTCGGACATTTTGCAGCCGCTTGAAATCGATCTTTGTGATAGAATCGTGATCATGTCAAAAACACAAATCAGTGATGAAAGAAAGCGAGAAATCATCAGCACTTACTCGCATTTTTTCACCCGCCAGTCGCAAGGCTATCTTGTGAAGCGGGTGACGGCTCTGCTTTCCACCGACCTGAATGAAGTTCTGCTGCCACTGGGACTGACACGCAATCACTGGGTATTACTCGGCTGTCTCTGGCGCCAGGATGGACTTCCGGTCACATATATCGCCAGACAAATACAACAAGTGGGCGGTACTTTGACCGGCGTGCTTGACCGCATGGAAAAACGTAAGCTCATAAAAAGAAAACGCGACCGCCAAGACAGGCGTATCTGGCGAGTCTGGCTGACAGATGAAGGTGTGCACTTGCTCGATGTGCTGCCTGAAAAGGTAGAAGGCATCTGGGCAAAAGCTTTCAAAAACGTCAACAAAGAAGATCAGATTCGTTTTTCCAATCTTGTAGACAAAGCCATTTCTAATTTGTGTCCTGACTACAAGTGCGAATTGCCGACCTCCTCTTCATTGATACCTGATCGTTATAAACACATTTTGCCTCCATACTCGCTTGGATACAGGATGAAACTACTTTCTCTTGCGATGACCAGGGACTGGATGGAAAAAGTGGAAAAATACAATGTGACAGTCAGTCACTGGGTCGTCTTGTGCCGGCTATGGCAGAGCGACGGCGTTTCCACAAGCGAAGTGGGACAATTCTTAGAACAAATCGGCGGCTCACTTACAGGCGTACTTGAGCGCATGGAAGACCGCGGGCTCATTACAAGAAAACAAGATGAATCGGACAAACGTTGTTTCAGGATTTTTCTAACTCAAGCAGGGCTTGATTTAATCGAAATCTTGCCACCAATTGCACAGAATTGCCTGGATGAAACTTTCGCTGGAGTATCTGAGCCAGACAAAATTTATTTCAAAGATTTTTTGAACGAAATAATTGAAAACTTCGACTAAAACTCAGTTTGCGCCCTTGTATTTCGGAATGGTTACACGCCCATCCGTTGCCGAACTCCAGACTTTCCTTTCGTCCGTAATTGAAGGCAATTCTTCGTAAACTACATTTTCTGTTATCCAGACCGGCTCTTTTTCAAACATTCCATAGGCCAGTCGCCAGCATTTCACTTTTTCATTTTGAAATTGGACAACAAGCCACTTGTGCTCATTTATACAACCGGTCGCAGCAAGAGTATACGAAATGAAGTCTTTTTCAATCGAATCGTTGGGGTGGGTGGGAGTGCCTAACAGTGCAAGTAGTTTGCTTTTCGGCATACCAATAAGATCGTAATCTTTTAGCAGACCATAAAACAATTGCATTTTTTCTGTGCCATAACCTTTGGACTTTGATTTCCAATCCAGTGGACTGAAGTGAACATCCGAAGCTTTGGCAGCAATTATGCGTCCATCACCGAGAACTTGCAGTGATGCGTATTTAGGCTCAATCACCACTTTGCCATTTTTGTCAATCAAACAAACCTTATTTGACGACTGACCAAACTCAGCAACCTGTGCATAACCATTTACAAATGGTTGAGCACTAAAAAACCGGGGAGCAATGACAACTTTGCCCGCGCTGTCCAAATAGCCCCATTTGGCACCGGATCCCGGTCTTACATTCACAAAATCAGGAATTCCTCCCTCACTAAAAGGAATTAGACCGTCTGAATATTCAAGAATTGATGTAGTATTTGCAGGTAATTTAAAGACAATTTTTCCACTACTATCAACGATTTCTACATTTTTAATTGTATTTATTTCTCTTGAGTAACCAGCGAAGCGATTTTCACCCAGAATTTTTAACCAGTCGTATTTAGGCTCTATAACAAACTTTCCAGCTTTATCGATGACACCACATTTTTCATTTTTACGTATAACGCAGTAACCATCCTTGTACGGTGTTACCGATTCACCATCCACTTCAAACAGAACCTTGCCTGTCTTATCGATAAACTGAGCCGGTTTTTTCCAACTGGACACCGACGCTATCCCATCTGAGAATTTGAAACAACGGTTCCCAAATTTCCCAACTGGATTTCCCTTTGAGTCAAAAAAGCCCTGGCTCTGGATGTCTCTGGATTCAACCGGAATGAGCTCCCCGGACATTTCGAATTCACCACCGTTCCGCGGCTCACGTAACAAATGAAATCCAAAAGGTATAGTACCTGTTCGAGTGCCATTCAATTCAAAAATATTCACCATGCCGTTTCGGTCTGTGGCAAGAATGAATTTATTTCCTATATGTTCAATTTTGTCATAATTGGCATCCAGAATAATTTTTCCTTGCCTGTTGCATACACCGAAAAGCTCTACTCCTGTCAATTCCGGATAAATTTTTTCGTCCTTTTTAACAATCACCAGGTCGTTGACAGGTTCTACTTCCACCATTCCTTCGGGAACAGTGAACTGCATTTTTTTTCCTGATTTATCGATGATATCGGTTGAAACTGGCGATAAAAATGGATTTTTCGGATCAAACAATCCGCAAGCGAGACCTCCATCCGATCTTTCTTGAATCGAGAAGTAATCAAAAGGAAGGATTTCGTTGCCTTGCATGTTTATCACGCCATATTTCGGAAGCGTGGTAATTACTCCCTGGACACCGGGCGAATCTTGCACTTCTTGAACAGACGCAGCCTCTTGTTTCGGTTTGGACTGTAATTGTACTTTCAGTGTTTTGAACTGTTTGTTGAATAGGATGTCTGTTGAATAGAGGATCTCTTTTCCATCACTTTTCCAGGTGATTTCACCGACCTGATTGACATGCTCAATCTGAAGTAAATTTCCCTCCAGGTCAAAAATTTCGATTTCGTTGAACTTGCACGAAGCCAAATACTTCCCATCCGGCGACCACGCTATTTTTCCAAACTCGTTGTTTATAGTTTTAATTACTTGCCAATTGTTATCAACATCAAGAATCCGCAAACATTCCGGTCCATATTTTAAAGCTAGCATTTTGGCGTCTGGTGACCAGGCCGCCTGAGGAGAAGCAAAAATATCAGGACGAAAAACTATTTTCTTGGTTTTTGCATCAAGTACCATAAATTCCGCAACAGAATTGTGTCTACCGCCTTGAGTGCCACCTACAGCAATGAATCGACCGTCAGGCGAAAAACGACTAACAAGAAATTCTTTAATTGATTGCCCTT
>CAZEQP010000191.1:0-6167 GCA_964514345.1 uncultured Candidatus Obscuribacterales bacterium | reverse complement strand
GTCCGGTGCTTTGGGAGCCGGTGCTGGTACAGGAGCAGGAGCAGGAGCAGGAGTCGGTCTCACTTCGGCTCTGGGAGCCGGTGCTGGAGCAGGCGGCGGCGGTGCAGGTGTGGGTTTTGGTGTCGGAGCAGGCGCGGGAGTCGGTGCAGGAGTCGGACTTGAACCCGGACTTGCTCCCATAGACTCTGCCCGGTCGAGCAAATTAGCCAGTCGTGGTCCTGAATCAGCCGGAGCATCCGGTTTTTTACCCAGGGATCCGCCCAGTCCGCCCATTTTAGGAGCCTGACTTTCAGACGGTACTTTCGGTTTATCGAATTCAAGAGAGGGTGGAGCGCCGTCTGCATCCAGACGATCCAGGATGCTGCGCAAATCACCTGAGCCTTCGTTTAATCGCTCAGGAGCGTGAGAGCTGCCGGTACCGCTGGCGGATAGTGCTTGCAGTTTTGTGAAAGTGCTTGTGTTCCTTCTTCTTTGAGCCTGTAGACGATTTCCTGTGACTGTTGGTTTCTCCGGCGCGCTCGAGCTTGATTGAGCAGAAGCGGCATGGGGAGAAGGGTTGAGAGGACCGGACAACATCTCGTCGGATGCTTCCAGGTCGATTTCAATGGAAGGTGCAATTCCCAGAGGATGCGGTCTTGATTCCTGACCGGCTGGAGTCGGAGCCGGTGCGCCCAATGAAGCTGAAGGTGTAGGAATAGAATCCAGGTCTGCAATTGAAATTTGCGGTCTGACTGCATCCATGCCTGATTTTGAAGAGCTCGGTCTGATTGCATCCATTCCAGATTTAGATGAGCTGGGTTTGGCCGCATCCATTCCTGTTTTAGATGAACGAGCTGCGGTCATATCAGTTTTGGAGGTATTCATACCTTTCATTCTGTTTGCCGTGGCTCTGCCCTTCATAAAGTCGGCAGCAGAGGCGGCTCCTTCAAACATTTCAGGGTCGACCGGCGCTTGAGCCGCTTCTTCCTCTGTTTGCACGCGAGAACGTTGCAGACGCCCTTTGGTCACTTCACTGAATGCATCGAAAGGCTCAAGTTTGTAGAAAGCAAAAGCGGTGAGCACTCCCCCCAGGTTCATCAATATGACCTGGGCCAGACTGAAATCCACATTGAGTGACGATTTGTCGAAAACCCAGTAACTGTAAAAGAAATTTCCCAGAGCTCCGAACAGAAGTGTGAGAGCCAGCATGGTGAGCCAAATTTGATACTTCTGGAAGCGGTTGGCCGGTGCGAACAGGAAAGTCGATCCAATCAAGCTGATGAGCACCGGAATGGCGAAAACCAGAATTGAGTTGAAAACCGCCTGCAAAAATATCTTGCTTGGGCAGAACGACACATGCTCCGGCAA
The DNA here is from genome assembly GCA_964514345.1 of uncultured Candidatus Obscuribacterales bacterium. Lineage (GTDB taxonomy): Bacteria > Cyanobacteriota > Vampirovibrionia > Obscuribacterales > Obscuribacteraceae > Aved-18. The sequence goes on along the minus strand of CAZEQP010000191.1, from coordinate 4,820 downwards.
ATATTAGAAGCGCGGCGATTGAAGTAGGATTTAAGCGAATTGCTAGTTTATACATAAATCAGTTAAGTGTTTCCCGGGTCAAATCTATATACCCCATATAAGGATCATAATCTTATCCATTTAGAAGAGGCAGGCAATTATTGGAAACCTACCTTAATATGTTTTTTTTAGCCGCGAAAACGAGCGTTTACTCGTTTAACAAGGGCATCACGCACTTTCTGGACTATTTCATCCACTTGTTCACCTGTCAGTGATTCAGCCCGGCGAAAGGTTAAACGGTAAGAAAGGCTCTTTTCCCTGTCTGATAATTGAAAGGTGCTTACCAGATCGCATGACATGCCTTCACGTTTTCCTATTTGCATCATGGCCTTATAAACCTGGTCTTGTTCGACTGACATATCCACATCTGCGGTAAGGTCACGGTTAATACCCGGAGTGAGAACCGGCTCGGAAAAATTCATTTTTTCTCGAACTGATTTGAGATTGTCTACAAAAAGTTCAAAAGCAAATGCCGGTTCTTTCAGATCGAACTGGGCCGCAAGTCGGGGGTGGATTTCACCTATCACTCCCAGAGATTGCTTGGTGACAAAACTAATCCTGGCGCTTTTGTTCGGGTGAAAATAAGGGCTGAAAGTGTCGCCCTTTTCTACTGATTGAAAGGCAACTTTATCAAGATTTACGCGGGAGCTTTCAAGCAAGTTTTCAACCACGCCTTTAATGCGGAAAAAGTCGGGTGAGTCGCTCAATGTTTTGAATTTTCCGTTGGTATTATTTTCGGTGCTACCCATCTGAACGTGCATAAGAAGAGAGCCGCACATAATTCCTGCCAGGATTGGATATTCAACAGGGACTTTATTTTCGATTTTGTAGCCGCGTCCTTGTTCACAGAACCAGACTCCACGCTCTCCTCGTGACTGATTGTAATTCAGCACTTCAAGCAAACCGGGAATAAGACTCTGTCTCATCGCCTGGTGATCTGCCGATAACGGGTTAAGCACCTTGACCACCGATTCAAGCGCTTGACTCTCGTAATTTTTAAAATCGTTCTCTCCACGCAGACTGCTGACCCAAACTTCGCTGAATCCCTGTCCCATCAGTTTATTTTTCAAAGCCGGTAAAAAGTTGTCGCGGGGTTCCGGACTGACAGTGGAACTGGGTATGGTGACAGGAATTTTATCGTAACCATTGATGCGGGCGATTTCTTCTATCACGTCTATTTCGCGAAAAACGTCTTTTTCGCGATAACTGGGCGACACCACTTTCAAGTTTTCCTGGTCAAAAGAGACTATTGTAAAACCCAGTGGAATAAGCATATTGGCTGCCTTTTCCCCGGTCATGTCAATGTCCAGCAAACGTTTCACTTGAGACATGCGCACTTTGATTTCATTTTCGTTTTTAACCAGATCACTGCCGGCTGTATAAGGCGGCGACAATGTTTCGAGCGTTGCTTTTCCACCGCATACGGTGACTATCAAATCGGCTGCGCGTTCAAGGGCGGATCTGACGCCGCCCAGATCGACTCCGCGTTCAAAGCGTAAACTGGAATCACTGGAAAGACCTAAAAGGCGGCTTCCCCTTCTGACTCGAGCCGGCTTGAACCAGGCTGCTTCCAGAGCAATATTTCTGGTGCTTTCTGAAATTTCGCTATCTTTGCCGCCCATAATTCCGGCGAATCCTATGACAGTATCACCGCTGGTGATGGCAAGCACTTCGGCACTGGCTTTACGTTCTTTGCCGTCGATGCAAAGCATTTTTTCACCATCATTACATCTTCGCACTGTAATTTTTGGCTCTGGGAGTTTGTCCAGATCGTATGCATGAAGCGGTTGTCCCAGCTCCAGCATCACATAGTTTGTAATATCCACAATATTGTTGACTGAACGCAAACCCATTGCTTCCAGCCTGTTTACAAGCCAGTCCGGGGATGGTCTTACTTCCAGATCTTTGATCACGGCAATTGAGAAGAACTGACAGTCTTGCTCATTAATACTGTACGCTGCAATACTGACTTCAAACTCATTTGCTTTTTCTTTACTGGCAAAGGCTTGTGCTACTTGCTCGTTCTTAGTTTTAGATTCAATCATGGCTCGACCGGTCAAAGCACAAACTTCACGCGCCATGCCTTTTATGCACAGGGCATCACCCCGGTTGGAGCGGGTCCCCACATGCAAAACTTTGTCACTTGCCAGTTTGAGCAAATCGAGTGCATTGTCGCCCAGTTTAAAGTCGGACTTTTCACCGGGCTTGCTCAAAATATGGATACCATCCACATCGCTTGTTTTGATGCCAAGCTCAGAGGCCGATGCCAGCATTCCATTTGATTTGGTGCCTCTTATTTCAGAGGCTATTATGGGAAGACCCTCGCCTGTTTTGCGATTGATCACCACCGCTCCGGGAAGACAGACAGGTATGCGCTGACCGACTTCTATATTTTGAGCACCGCACACTATTTGTTTGGGCTCGCCGCCTTCTTGCGTTCTAATTTGAGTGATTCTGATTTTGTCTGCGTTTGGATGAGGCGCTATTTCAAGAATTTCACCCACCACAACAGGACCGGTGAGACCTAAAGTCTCCACCTCTTCTACTTCGAAGGCTCTCATAGTGAGCTCTTCTTTTAATTCATCCGGGCTTATTCCCTTTAAGTCGACGAATTCATTAAGCCAGGCGTAGGATAATTTCATTCAAGTTGCCTCACTCTAAAACTGTTTCAAAAATTCCATATGATTGGTGTAAAAGTATCTGATGTCTTTGATGCCGTAGCGCAGCATGGCAAGCCTTTCCAACCCCATACCGAAAGCAAAGCCGCTATATTCTTCCGGGTCGATATTGACCGCTTGCAAAACATAGGGATCGACCATGCCGCAACCAAGTAATTCAAGCCAGCCGCGATTGCCGCAAGTACGACAGCCTTTACCGTCACAAAATGGGCATGATGCGTCAAGCTCGGCCGAAGGTTCGGTGAAAGGAAAAAAGTCTGGGCGAAAACGTGTTTTGATCGGCTTGCCGAACAAACGTTCCAGAAAAAGATTGAGGGTTCCTTTGAGCTGACCGAAAGTGACGTCTTTGTCTATCAGCAGTCCTTCCACTTGATGGAAAAGCGGATATTTTCTGGCGTTCACTTCTTCATTTCGATAAACGCGTCCGGGAGCGATTATGCGAAAAGGAGGTTTTCCTTTTTCCATCACTCTGATTTGCACTGTGGAAGTCTGGCTGCGCAATAAAGTTTCAGGTGAAATATTAGTGTAGAAAGTGTCCTGTTCGTCGCGGGCGGCATGATCCGCCGGCGTATTAAGGGCGTCGAAATTGTAATAGTCGGTTTCAATTTCGGGACCGTCGGCCACACTGAAACCCATGCCGTAAAAAATATCGATGATTTCTTCGGTTACCTGGCTTAAAGGATGAGCATGCCCGAGAGGAAATCTGTTGCCTGGCAAAGTGATGTCCAGTTTTTCTTTATTCAGCCTGCTTTCCATTTCCAGGTCGAAAACTATTTCCTTACGCCTGTCTAATGCTTCCTGTACTTTGACTTTTATTTCGTTGGCCAGTTTGCCCACCACAGGCCGGGTATCTTTGTCCAGGGTCGCCAAACCCTGCAAAATATTGGTCAATTCACCTTTTTTACCCAAGAGGCTGAGACGCAAAGATTCAATTTCATCAACTGTGTTTGCGCTATCAATGGCGGCAATGGCGCCGCCTTCCATCTTATGCAGTTTTTCTTCAATTTCGTTTGACGCCATATTCCGGCTCCTTGCAACAGTTCAATAAGTTTGGCAAGAGTTTTTAGAAACAAAGCAAATTATCCAACCTTAGTGCCGCAAGACGCATATTTGTTTTATAGTTTTTGAGCAAAGTACACGAAAGACCCCAAATCAGATTTCAAATAATGCCTACTCCTCAAAGGCGCCGGTCGGTGCAAAATCCGAATCAAGACAAAACTCAGAAAAGGAAGGAAAGTCAAGCTCCCACTGTGAGAGTTTCCGCACTGGTGCTGGGCGGCAGCATGAAAGAACCGCAAGTTTTGCTGGTGCGGCACAGGCGCAAAGGAGCAAACTACTGGGCATTACCCGGCGGACGCCTGCATTACGGCGAGAGTTTCCAGGAATGTGCCCTTCGTGAGTTGAAAGAAGAAACAGGGCTTGAAGCTTCAGCCGGTCCTTTTCTTTTCTTTTCGGAAGCCTTAAGTCCCAACCGGGCCAAACATATCATTCATATTTGCATCATTTGTAAAATCAAAGGGGGCAAAATGCAACTGGGAGACGAGCCGGTTCTTGCCGGTGTGGCTTATGTCAGTTTGAGCGAAATGGCCAAACTCAATCTTTATCCTCCAGTGCAAAAACAAATTCTTGACTACTCCCGCAATCATTACAATTCAGGCGCATCTATAGCCATTCAATATCTGGGAAATCTATGGTTGTAGTAGAATTCTCTGTCTGTCGGTATTAAGGATTTAGTCATGGCTCAGAAAAAGACTCAACAAAGAGGAATGAAACGCGCTCAAAAAGTGCTTGCCCGTTCCCAGAAGATTGAAAAAACAAGAAAAGTAAATGTGCTCGCTAAGTTAGATCACGACCATGAAAATTGCAGTCATGAAGGTCATGATCACAAAAATCACAAGCACTAAGACCAGTCTTCACCAAAAGTAAAAGGCACATTGCCAATGACCACCTCATCTCCAGGTTCGATTCCGGACTGGATGAGAGCGTCAATTACACCCATTTTTCTCAGCACAGTATATAGGTATTGAACCGACTCAGGATCGTTCATGTGAGTGACGGCAACAAGTCTTTCGTGACGTTGACCTTGCACATGAAAAACGTTTT
>CAZEQP010000190.1:0-6178 GCA_964514345.1 uncultured Candidatus Obscuribacterales bacterium | reverse complement strand
ATCAGAACTTGCCAGGGTTTTAACTGCGCCATCTTCGTCCCGGTCGATTAACATCAGTGGTTCAAACGCCGATTGCCTAACTGAGCGTAACGAAGAATCTGAAAGAGTGATGTCCGAGGCGTGAGCAGCCTGATGGGCGCTTAATTGTTCCTCGATGGTCTTAATGGGTGCCGCAATGGCAGGAAGCTCGGAGTCTTTTAGGTTCTCCGTGCGTTCGATCTGGTGGGTGTCTGGAGCGCTTTTTTTATCCTGGGAAGACATAGAACCATTATTCCCTTTTATGAGCAGAAAATGGGTATATGGATTGAAGAACCTGATGGAAGTCTCTGCCAGTGACCAGACTATTTTCATATAAGCTCATGTATTTGATGCTCTCCCTGGCAACAGCATTGGGATTTGGATTGGCACTCTTTGTTACGGTCATGAGCGGAAATTGTTTGTGGTTGCTTATTGCTCCAGCGACTTTGCTCTTTTTCAGTGGTCCCATGCTGTACTTTGCAGAGAAAGAGAAAAAACTTCTTCCTTTCCTGCGACAGGCGGAGCTGTTTTCCCCGGCATTGCGCAAAGCTGAGCCACTTTACTTTTACTCATACAGTGCATTCCAAATTAGTGCTATTTGTGCATTTCTAGCCTTTGTTCCCCTGTTCATGGATATTCCGATATCGTGCTTGCTGGCTAAGTTGGGTCATTATGAACTGGCTGAACGAGTGCATAGCTTGGATTTCGCTTGGGGCGGAATAAATAGAGTTCCTCTTGAAGCAGGGACTCAGACGTTAGACTTGAATCAAAAAATTTCTGGCAGAAAGAAACAAGAAGAAGCCATTATAAAAGTGTACGGAGCCAATAGTGTTCAATTCGGTTTGTGGCAGATGAAACTGGGGCATGCGTGCAGCAGGAAAACTGAAATCGAGAAAAAGAAAGAGTTTTACCGCAAAGCTATAGTGCTTCTGAATGTTCCTTCAGAAGCCGACGAGAGACTTTCTCTCAAATCTTTGCTGGCAATACTGGAAGCTGAATCCGGAAACAAAAAAACTGCGAAAATATTGGTCTCAAAAATCAGTGACGAGTTAGGTGCGAGAGATAAAGACGGACTTTTATTGAAAGACAAAATTCATTCGACAGTTTTTGAGGGGATGTACAAAGCGTACAATCTGATTGGTGAACACAAGAGCGAAAAAGAGTATCAAAAACTCTATGATCTACGCAGAAAGGATGAGGAGAGGAATTACCTCTTATTTGGATATCTGCCACCTGTGGAAAGGTTTGTGTTCAGGCTCTGTTTTGGTTTGGGGCTTATTGGTTCTTTCTTCAATTTGGTTAATATGGCGATTTTCTACTTTCTCTATTGGAAAAATACAGGGATAGTAAATCGCTCCAGAAATCCACAAGAATTAATTCAAGCGCTTCAACTGCTTATTCCCATTGCTCTGTACAGGCGAAAGCGTGATCTTGCAGACGAATATAGTAAGCGACTTGTCGAGTTGATGGAGAAAATCTCCTAATATTCCCGCACTCCGATATCGTCTTCGTGCATGAAGCTTTGCAGTCTTGAAAAACAGTTCGGTCAAATTCATCCAGAACTCCAGTGTATTCAGAAAGTAAATCCAGTCCTTCCTGATACATCGGGTTGTGTTTTTCAAGAAACTCTTCAGGGTTCAAGCCCTGTTTGTAAGCGCAGGCGGAATAGTCGCAAATAGATAACCAGGCTGACTAAAATCAGAGCGGCAGGCAGACTGGAAAACAGAAGAGGCGTCTTTATGCATTGACTGGTCGCTTAGTCTAAAGTCAGCTTCGCTACTTCTTCTTGGGAAGCGTATTGGGAACTGATTTTGTCACCCCGCCCGGCTTGCGTTTACGCTGCTGGATGGACTTTGATACCGCCTGCGGTGCAGCCATTTGAGGTGCAGCGAAAGGGACGTTGAATACTTTGCGCGCTTCAGTTGTAGGAGCCGATAGAATCATTTCCTTGCCCTCCCACTCTCCGCCTAGCTGAGGCACCTGACTTTTGTTCCAGGTGTTTTTTACCTCCCAGCTGACTTTGCTTTTGGCGATCTCGAAGGCTTTTTTAACGTCTATCAAGCCGCCTTGTCTGAGAGCTTGAAGAAAATATTTAGTGAAAACTCCATTGCCGCTCTGTCCTGATTCGTACGACTTTTCATCGTTGGCACTGGATGTTATTACAAGCCGACCGCATCCCTGTGCTACTTGAGCAGCATCAAAATTTGCTTGTTCACCCAGTCCTTTGGTGGGAAGACCGGCTCCGCTATAACAAGTGTCCATTACGATAAGAGCGCGGTCTGTATTGACACCATCCTTGATGCGGGCATAAAGATCATCCATGTCGACACCTGTAGGATACAAGTTTGTCGGATCGGTGTCATAGGCTACGATATAATTGTGTTGCGCATTATCCTTGTCTGCTGGTGTTCCGTGCGTCGAAATGAATATGACCACCAGATCGCCGGGCATCGAAACTGAAGGAAGGAATTTACTGCCAAATGCAGTCATGATGTTTTCTCTGGTGGCTTTTTCATTGAGCAACAGGCAGACATGGTCGTTTTTGAAGCCTGCTTCGTTTACCAAATACTTGTAAAAATCTTCAGCATCCTTAGCGGCGCATTTCAGGTCGTGACCAGGTTTTTTAAATTTGCTGATTCCGATCACGAGCGCCCATTTGTCTTTAATAGGCTGATTGATTGAACTTGCGACCGGGACTTTTCCGCCGGTTTTAGGAACAATTTTTACAATCTGAGGTTTGGCGCCGCCTGATTGCGGTGCCACAGCGACTTTCATTCCCAGGGACTTCATATACCCCTGTGCTTCCACCAATAATTTTTTGTCGCTGTCATATTGTTTTTTCTGTTTGTTTATTTTGGATACTACTTTATTTAAGTCTTGCTTAGCCATTGCAGTATCGCCGAGAGCCATGTAAGTTCTTGCCCTCAATAAAAGTGTGTCGTTATAATCTGAGTACTCAACACTCTTGTTGAGTGCATTCAAAGCTTTGTCATAACGCTTGAGGAATAGATTTGCTTCTCCGATTTTTTTTAAATCATAACCCGACTTTGATTTGTTTGCCGCCACTTCCTCGTACGCCGCAGTAGCTCTTTCAGTCTGCCCTAGTTTTGCAAGCAAGGTTGCTTTATTATAGTTGGCATCTAAATTCCTTGCGTCAAGCGCCAGAATATCGTTGTACGCATCCAGGGCTTTATCTGATTTTTCTATTCTTTTATAAAATGATGCCAGTGAATCAAGTGCACTTATAAATGACGAGCGTGCTGAGCTTACCGGGTCATCGTAATCGTTTTTGGGCTTGGGGGGGCTGCTGAATGTTTTTCTTGCCGCTTCCACATTTGCAATAAAATCGGCTTCGGCAAGATCTAATTTCTTAGCTTTTTCATAAAATGCCGCTCGAGTAGAAAATGCTGTTTCGTCGATCGCCATGAGGCGTTTTATATCTTCAAGACCACCTTCATAATTGTTTTGCTCAAGTTTTAACTGAGCAAGACTGCTTAATTGATATGTTAAATTGCTCTTCACCCAAAAATTGTCATTCTTTTGCTCAGCTGTGGACTGGTCGAAAACCTTTTGAGCAATTCGTACTGCCTCATTTCGATCTTCAAGTTCTTCCTGGAATTTTTTCAATTCATGATAAGTATCAGCACGGTAACTATGACTTTTACTAAGATCATCCATTGCACTCAGTTTGCTATCCGGTTGGACATATTCCAGCAATTTTTCTTGAGCTTTCAAAGCTTCGTTCTTGTCTGCCAGCGCAGCATTGTAGTCACCTTTTTGGACGTAGTAACCGGCTCTAGAGCTATAAGCATTTTTCAGTTCTTCAAATGCGTTCTTTTTCTTATCATCTTCGGCTGAACTCACTGTCATTTGTGCCTGTCTGATAACCTGACTGTAATCATCCAGAGCCAGTTCATCTTTATTTTGTTCTGCATAGAAATTTGCCCGGGCTGAGAGACCGTCTTGAGGTTTCATGCGCACCATTTGGTTCAAATCTCTCAGCGCTTCTTCCAGTCTGCCCTGCTTCTTGAAAAAGTTATAGCGCTTTTGCACGTTGTAATAATAATTCGGGTCTAAATCTACTAACTCGTTTAGATCAACCAAAGCCATTTCTGGTTTGTTCATCTTCATATACAAATCAGCCCTGTAACCCAAGGCACTACCCAAGGATGACTTGTAGCTGTTTTTCATATACTGTTCTTTGCCGTTGGCCAGTTCTCTGCGGTAATAAGACACTGCTTCTTTTCTGTCGTCAAGCGCATCTGCAAGTCTGTCATGCTTTTCGTAAAAACTAGCCCGGCTTCCAATTGAGGAGGGGTTCAGTCTCACATAATCATTGTAGGCCTGGAGTGCTTCCTGCTCTCGATCCAGTGAGTCAAGAAGTTCTGCCAGAGATTGTGCTGCCCAACTTGAATAATAGTCACTTTTCTTTTCCACTACAGTTCTGTAATCCGAGATGGCTTCTTCATTTCTCTTTAGTTTTTGAAAAAGTTTTCCTCTTGCGTAAATCCCTTCAACGTTACCTGAATAAAAGAGTTGATTTAAATCTTCCAGAGCTTTTTCATTCTCTCCTTGATTTTGATAAATGGTGGCTCGTTTTAAATAAGCTTTTTGTTGTGCTTCTCCACTAAATCTTGAAATCGCCCTTTCAAGAGTGGAAAAAGCCGAATGGGAGTCTTTTATAGCTATGTAATAATCTGCCAGGTCCAGATAATCAGAAATATCCTGACGCCATTGCATGGCAGATTTCATATCAGAAATGGCTGCAGCATAATTCTTTTGATACGAATAATAGTGACCTCTGAAAGAATAATCACCGCCTACAAATTTTCGCCAGCTTGGATCTGCGGCAGCTTTGGCTGTGTCTTTGGCGATTTCTTGAGTTTGTTTCTGGATTTCTTCGTCATACTGGGCCGCCCAACCCCATTGCGGAAAAAGTGACACACAGAAAGAAAGACTGATTGCAATCTTGAGTGTATTTTTCATTGGCTGTCTGCTCTCCTTGCAGTAGGGGTGTCGCTCAAATAAGTCTTGCTGTCAAGCGGTGTGTTCCGTGGAATCTCGTACGCAGTAACACGGAGAAGAAATGTATACTGAGCGACATGAAAAAGCAATCATTTAGTCTCCTGTTGGCATCGGCCCTCTGTCTCTCAATCCTTCCTGCTAGTGCTACCGAAAGCAAATTCGCCGTGCTCAGCGATAGATTCATGAAAGAGCAGCTATCGCGCTCTCCCAGAACGGCATCTCAGATGGGATATCACAAACACAAAGACGCTAAGACCGGAAAAGTCATAGAGCTGGACGCATTGCTTGATGACCTGAGTCTGGAATTTATGGATGACCAGAAAAAATTCTATGAAAACTGGCGCAAAAAATTTGCTAAAGAGACCCCGCTCAAAAGTTTAGATAAGCAAGATGCTGCCGACTTTCAATTGGTCGACGATCAGATTTCGCTTGCTCTGCTTGAACTGGATAGTATCAAAAGCTATCAGCACAATCCGACAGAAGTAGTTGAAATGATCGGAAGTGCGCTCTCGCAACCGCTGGGAGGTAATTATGCTCCTAAAGAAAAACGGGTCGAGCATGTCGTTTCACGCATAGAGCAAGTGCCTAAAGTGCTTGAGCAAACCAAAAAATATTTGAATAATTGCGCACCGATTTTTGTAAGCACCGCAATTGGTGAAAATGACGGCAACATTGAGATAATCGAAAAAAGAGTGCTCAAAAATATCAAACCTGGAACTGCTACTTATGCTCGCTATCAAAAAGCAGCGCCCAAAGCGGTAAAGGCTCTGAAAGATTTCAGTGCATGGTTGAAAACAAATAAAGGACTTTCCAAAACCGACGACTCATGGAGATTGGGCAAAAAGCTTTACGACCAGAAATTCAAATATGTTATGGAAACCAGTGTCACGCCATCCCAATTGCTTGAAGACGCCGAGCGCGAATTTAAATCGGTGCGGGCGGAAATGCTGACTATCGCAGAGCCGATGTACGAAGCCATGCACGGCAAGAAAGACAGTAAACAGCCGACCGGTGCCGAGCTGGAAACACTTGTAATTGGCGAGGTGCTCAAAAAAATCTCTGACGAGCATCCTAAGCGGGACCAGCTTTTGAATACGGTAAAGGCGGATCTTGAAGGCATCAAAAAATTCATTCG
>CAZEQP010000189.1:0-6211 GCA_964514345.1 uncultured Candidatus Obscuribacterales bacterium | reverse complement strand
TGGCGGAACACCCGAATTCAAGAAAGCGGCTAGCGAATGGTGTCAGAATCGATTTAATATCAAAATTGATCCCGAAAGTGAAATCACTACACTAATAGGCGGAAAGGAAGGCATCCACCACTTGATCATGGCTTATATCGACCAGGGCGACATCAATATCATTCCTGATCCGGCTTATCCTGTGTATCAAACCTCGACCATACTTGCAGGCGGCGAGCCATATTATATGAAGCTCAATCCCCAGAACAATTTTCTTCCGGATTTAAATGCAATACCGGAGGCGGTGGCGCAAAAAGCTAATTTGATGTTTTTGAATTATCCCAATAATCCCACAGCCGGCACAGCCACTCTTGAGTTTTTTGAAAAAGCGGTTGCTTTCGCCAAAAAATACGACATTCTTTTGTGTCATGACCTGGCATATTCCGAAATGACTTTCGACGGATATAAGGCTCCATCTATCATGCAAGTGAAAGGTGCCAAAGACATCTGTATCGAGCTGCACACACTTTCCAAAACTTACAACATGACCGGCTGGAGAATTGGTTTTGCCATAGGCAATCAAGAAGCGGTTAAAAATCTGGCTAAGATCAAGTCTAATATCGATACCGACGTATTCAGAGCAGTGCAACAAGCAGGCATTGCTGCTTTTGAAGGCAATCGTGACCATATCGAATTGTGCAACAACCTTTATATCGAGCGCCGCGACCTGGCAGTGGAAAAATTGAAAGAGCTGGGCTGGCCTGTAAACTCACCTAAAGCCACCTTTTACATGTGGTTGCAAGTTCCGCCCGGACTTACATCCGAGCAATTCTGCTCACATATGCTCAATGTCGCCCATATCGTGGTTCCGCCAGGCAACGCTTACGGTCCTTCTGGCGAAGGATATTTCCGTCTTTCGCTCTGTCTGCCTAAAGAACGCCTGAGCGAAGCATTCGAGCGAATGAAATCGCATTCGATTACATTTGAGATGGGAAAAGCTAAAGTTTGTTAGTAATTTGCTAGTAATAATATAAGCAATTATAGGACTTGTTGTTTTTTAGCCTCCTCTCGGGAATAAAGTGGCATAGTTTCAGGGAAAACTCGAAATGGTAAGCAGCGGAAACGCTAATGACCCAAATGCTGGCAATATCCTTCCGGCGTCGCCTTCTATGAACATGGTCCATAACATGCTGTCGCGTGTTCTGGATAATCCCAAGGAAACAGCCCATATTTCGTTTCGAGCCCGTATCAATTCGCCTGTTTATCGCCTGGAAGTATCTTTTGATCCTGTAAGCCATGACCCCATCTGGAATTTTTTGCAGACAGGCGAAGGTGCAGCCTCTTCATTGTGGCAATATCACAGCACAGACACCTTGCTTGTTTACAACAAATTGCTCACAACAATCGGTGAGGAAGTGCAGCGAGTGCATTTGAACGCCACGCTGGACCAGGTCCAGGCACAAGTGAATGCTCAAGTGCAGGCTCACGCACAGGCACAAGCCGCCCAGAGTCCCGTGCAAACACAGTCCAACGCAGCCCAAGACCCGGGCTATTATTATCAACCAAACTCAAAAGGCGACCAGGACAGAACCGCTCCTCTTCCTGCTTTTTCCAATCCGACCGCTCTGGCTGAGAGAAGCACAGTGCTTAACGGCGACCTGGCTTTCATCCAGATAACCACTCTTTTGCAGTCCCTCCAGCTGGCTAAAATGACCGGACGCCTGCAAATAGACAGCAAAGAAGGCGCAGCCGAGGTCTTTTTCCTGGAAGGGAAACCGGTGCATTGCTCAGTACCTTCGTCAAGTGGAAATGAAGGTGTGTACGAACTTATGGCCTGGCAGGAAGGCAAATTCTTCTTCCAGCCTCAGGTGGTGACCAAAAAGCGCACATTGTCGGAGGCCCTGGACAATCTTGTAATACAAGGCGTCCAGCTGCTCGACAAATTGAATTATCTTAAAAATGTGGGATTCAGAGAAGACAGCATTTTGACCCGAATTGAAGAAGGACACACTCCAAAAGAGGTAGAAGACCTTTTGAATGTGGGCGACCCGGAGGCTGTGAAAGCTCAAAAAACCATACACGCTTCAGTGAACGGAAGCACCGAATCGAATAAATTATTCAAACAGCTCAATATGAGCAAAAGTCTCTGGGTGCCTGCGGTCAATTATCTTATTCGGGCCAAACTCGTCACTATAGGTGGTGGCAAGTCTCAGGGCGAACTGAACAAACTTTCTCTCAAACCAAAAACAGTCGATAATGCCGCTATCCAATCTGTGATGATGACTCTGCGTCGTCCAGACACCGGCATGTTCAATTACGCCGCCTTCCTTTACTTTCTTGAACAAGAATATTTCCGTGGTCATCGTGCCGGCACCCCGCTTTCTGTAATCGTTTTTGACATGCGGGTAAAATCAGGGGTAAAAGAAATTATTCGTGAGCCCATGCCTGCCCAGGCACTGAACGAGGCTGTATTCAGAATCTCAAACACAAAACGCCAAAGCGACTTATTGGCTCATTATGAAGGTTTTGACTACGCTTTATTGTGCCCCAATACAAAAGGAGAAGGCGCAAGAGTCCTGTGCAAACGCATCATAAAAGCTCTCTCCAAAAGCCCGCTCACATCCACCATATCTATAAAAAATCTGGATATATGTTTCGGCGTCGCCTGCATCCCGGAAGATTTTCTTGAGCTTGGCTTGTTGCTTTCTGCCGCTGAAGCCGCGCGCAATAAAGCAGCCGAAAAAGAAGGCGACCAGGAAATAGTTTTGTATCGCGAAATCTGGTAATGGCTAGAGGCAAAAGCTGGCTGTCTTTTGTATCTAAGCATAAGAAAAACTCGCACCGTCTGGATGACCTTGTTTATGCGCTCTGTCTTCAATATTTGCAAAATACAGGACATGACTGGACAGTAAAAGGCTTACATCAGTTTTGTATTGATCTTATAGGAGATAGCTTTGCTTTTTCTCTTTTACCGCTTGAAACAATAGACCTTAAGAACGTTTTTGTGCCCGACTTAAAAATAATAGGCCACACTTATGAGTGCTGGCGCCATCTGGACCGACCGGCTACCCAGGCTCGTATACAAACGGCAAACAAATCGATAGATCTTGATTTGCTTATAAGTTTCACTCAAATATACACCCCGGACTGGGTCGTCGATTATCTTATCGAAAAAACTGTAATCTCAAATCAAGCAACAGTCATAGACCCCGCCTGCGGCACCGGCAATTTTTTGTTGCGTGTGTTTGATCGACTGGTCATACAAAATCAGGCAGAATCAAAAAACATATTACAAAATCAACTTTATGGCGCCGATATCGACGAGACTGCACTGTCCATTTGTGCTTTGAGCCTGGCTTTGCGATTGATTCAATTAAACCAGACTGAAAATATGCACAACACCATTTCGGGTTTGCGTCTAATTAATCAAAATGATTCAAACGGTCTTGGATCTTTATATAAAAACTTCCCTGGCGATCATCCGTTATCGAAGAGATACGACGCAGTATTGACCAATCCACCCTATATAGGTAGACGTTTAATCAGCAGAGAGTTCAAAGAATCGTTGAAACAAGAGTACAAAGACTCGTATCAGGACCTGAGCGCCGCTTTTCTTTCGCGCTGTCTTGATCTCACAGCCCCGGGCGGCAGAACAGGCATGATCACTCAGGCGTCCTTACTTAATCTGCCAGCATTCGACAAATTGCGCCGCAATTTGATAAACAATCACAATCTTGTAAGTGTTGTGGATGCAGGCACTAAAGTCTTTCCGCTTGTAACAGGAGAGAAGGTGAACAGCGCTCTTGTTGTAATTGAAAAAAGTTTCGATATAGAAAACAAATTTGAATATCGCAAACTGACAAATGGTGCCGATAAGTCTTCTTCCATGCAAGAATCCACAGCCGCAAGTTTGTTGCAAGAAAGTTTGAAAGTATCATACAGACTGGGCCAACCAGTCCCGCAAGAGATAATTGCACTCATGCAATTATCTGCGCTTGAAAATTATGCCGCCATAAAACAAGGGCTTGCCACCACAGATAATGCTCGATTCGTTAAATTGATATCTGAAGTTTCGCAAGAAGAGCTGGGCAAAATCTGGTTTCCCTATGTCAAAGGCGCAGGTTCAGCCCGCTGGTATGCCCCTGTTACACATGTGGTCGACTGGCAAGACAACGGTCGCAGAATCAAAGAATCAGTCCGGGAGAAATATCCATATTTGAAGGGCAAAGCAAACTGGGTGGTGAAAAACGAGTCCTTTTATTTCAAGCCGGGCATTTGTTTTTCTTTTGTTTCGACAAGCGGCGCTTCTTTTCGTCAATTGCCGGAGGGTGCAATATTCGATGTGGGAGCCTCGGCCATTTTTCCTTTTGATCAATCTATAGATTCTGATTTCTTGCTGGCCTATCTCAATTCTTCTTTATGTGTGGCATTGCTTCAGTACATAAATCCGACTATAAACAATCAAGTCGGCGATGTGCGCAAGCTGCCTGTGATTCCCATGGTGCAGGATGTTTTGAGTAAAAATGCCAGACGTCTTGTGGAGTTGTCTAAGGCAAAGTCAGAATTGAATGACCCGGCTGATTTGGACGATTTGTTAATTGAAATTGACAGACTGGAAAAAGAAAATAACAGTCTCGTTCTTGCCGGCGCGGCAGAACATTTCAATTGGTCGACTGCGCAAAAGAACAATGTGCAAAACTGGATTGGTCGAAATCGTTCAAAGAACTTTGCGCCAGTTTACTAAATATGATCATTTCCAGGGGTTGATTACGTGCACATCCAGAGCCAGGAACGGTGCAGTATCTCGCGTTGCCACCGAGAATCCGTAAATGTAGGCAATTGACGCAATTTGTGCATCTATATTAGAAACTGTTTTTCCCGCTTTGCGCGCCTTACTTAATAGATATGCATATGCTTGCGCTGCTTTTTTATCAAAGGGAATTATTCTTGACTCGAAGCGTTTTTCAATAATGCGATGGAGTTCATTCTTTAGAGTATCCCTTCGCTTGCCGGCCGGCATGATTTCGATTCCAAATAAAAGTTCAGACAAGCTTGTTGCAGTCAAATAGATAGCTTCATCAGGTTGCCTTTTCATCCACTGAAAGACAATTTGATTCCTCTCTGGTCTCATGACCTCCGAAATCACATTCGTGACTACAATGATCATTCGAACTTCACTGTTCGAATAGGTTCTTTATCTCTGACGATATTTAAGTCTAAGTTGTATTTGTCACCAAAAGCGGCTAGCTCCTCTGCGATTGATAGACGATTCTTTGGTTTGACAGCTTCTTCCAAAATCATTCTGATTTCAGCTTCAGTGCTACGCCCGTTTTGGGCTGCACGCACTCTCAATGCCTTGTGCACGTCGTCAGGTAAGTTTCTTATAGTAACAGCCGCCATGATATCAACCTCATCTATATGATATCAATGATAGCACTCGTAGAGGGTAAAAATAATAGACCAAGCGTAATCCCCCCAGTGATTTAATGTATACCTGGCATTAGATTAAAAGCATCCCTCGTTTTTTGGTTTAACCAATGGTTTTTAACCCTCAATCAGGCAACCAGGCAGAATTTCGCGGTGGTGACAGCTTCACCTTCGCCTCAAGCCAGACCGGACTTGAAGATAACCCTCTTCAAATAGCTTTTGTCGACACATTAAGACCTCCAAGCCGGTCCAGCGAAATTATTCTGGCGCAAGCGAACACGCCTACTCTGGCAAACTACACTTTACCCGATTGTCCTGAAGCAGATAGATTTTCAAGTCTTTTAAAAGACCAATATGATGACCCCAGTTCTGAACAGATAGCAGCCGATGTCGGCTTCCTGGATTTAAGTGTACAAGCCATGACCAGTCCGGCAAGCAGGTCGGTGGCCATAACTCATGCCCTGCCTTCTTTTAGAGCCATGATAGCCAATGCCGACAGTGCCTGGCAGCAGAATCAAGGCGAGCAAGAGGGTTATTTGCGGCTCTATTATCGCGAGCATATGGCGCGTATTCTTGAAATGGGCAGCGCCTCCCAGAAGCGGGAAGGGGCTGCGATGCGGGCTGAAGTGGCAAGACTAGCCGGCACTATGCGTCACTAGATAGCCAAATTTTTTCAGAAAATGTACTTGCAGATTTCAATCTTTGCCGATCTTTCTTTGCCCGGATAACAAAAAAATGCCTGAGCTAGTATGACCTGACCCCCAAATCTTGATCCATTTCAAGTGGACGATTGACCAAAAATCAG
>CAZEQP010000188.1:0-6225 GCA_964514345.1 uncultured Candidatus Obscuribacterales bacterium | reverse complement strand
GTGAAGTCGGTGTCTGCTTACGAGGCATGGATTTATGAAAATCCCAGCCGGATAGAATCAATACAGAAAGGTATCGCTCAGGCACAAGTCGGAAAAGTAAGAAAACGCAAATTGAAGGACAAATGATGTGTCTTTCGAGCTTTTATATACTGATGAAGCAAATGAACAGCTGGATAAACTTGAATCGAGCAAATCTTTAAAGCGGCAATATAACGCTGTAATAAAAGCCTTGCGGTTTTTAAGCGAAAATCCTACTCATCCCAGCTTGAATTCTCACAAATATGAGTCCTTAAAAGGACCGGACAATACAGAAGTTTTTGAAGCATATGCCCAGAATGACACCCCGGGGACATATCGTATTTTCTGGTGCTATCATCCAAAGAAATTGAAAACCGATCCAATGGGATTTATAACTATTCTGGCAATTACTCCACATCCATAGATAGTTTATGGTCAAACTTATTTCATGGTCAGCGCATCTATAATTGACTGTTCAAGTCCCAGAGCGCGCACATCATAAAAAGACCTGGCGCTGACAATATCAAAAGGTGCTCCCCTTGGTACCAGCCCATCGTCCATCTCTTCAATGTACCTTGAAAAATGTCCTTCTCCGATTTGCAAAAATGTGATTTTCAAATCATGCGGTCCGGGAAGTGCTTTCATAGCTGAGAGCATCAATTCTTCCGATGAAATATGGCTGTTTTGTTTCCCATCACTTAATACAACAACCATAGTCGGTTTGCCGCTTTTAAGTTTTTGTTGAATTGCAGCCAGAAGGGGGTTGGCAATATCAGTGCCACCACCTGGGGTTTGACCGTTGATCACATTTTGCAAGTCATAAACAGAAGATA
The DNA here is from genome assembly GCA_964514345.1 of uncultured Candidatus Obscuribacterales bacterium. GTDB lineage: Bacteria > Cyanobacteriota > Vampirovibrionia > Obscuribacterales > Obscuribacteraceae > Aved-18. The sequence goes on along the minus strand of CAZEQP010000188.1, from coordinate 5,374 downwards.
TTTTGTTGACACTATATTGATGATTGAAAACAATCAATGTGATGCCTTTCTTAAATCGACTGTTTAAGTTCTGAGTGAATTTGTAAATCTGAGAGGCGCACCAGTCCCACTGACTCAGACCTTCTGTGGGCATATGTCTTTTCATAGAGCCAGATACGTCTAGCATCACTATGAAGTCATAGTCTTTCATTGCACGCCAGTCATTGAATTTAGGCTCTGGGTAAGCCTTGCCTTTCAGCATACTTGCTTTCTGGCAGGCTTCTTCGAATCGGGCAAGATTTTCTCTGGATTCTGAAATCATCTGGTTGAACTGATTGACAGTTATTACATTAGCCTGGGACAGTCTCGATACAGATAATGTGCTTGTTTTACCTGTAAGTGTGCTTGTTCCGATTGCAAGCGTACCTGCCCCTGCAGCAAGCTGCTTTGTAAGATTGGATTTGTTTGTTGAAGTGATCATCTTTATAAAAGCGGCTTTGGATACGGGGAGATTGGCTGTGAATTTTTTGTCACCGCGGGCAATGCTAAGTTTGAGAATATTGTCCTGAACAGTGGCGTCTAGCACTTTATCATTCACCGCCACCCCGTAATACGCGGCTGAGCTTCCCAGTTTCACTTGTTTGATTGTCGCAGGCAAGCTGTCGCCGTCCAGTGTGATGCCGGCATTAGAGCTCAGCATGACCAGTTCGTTTATGCTGCCTTGCAACAATTTGGTAGATTTGGTCTCCACAGCATCGACCGGTAGACATATAAAACCGGCAAAAAGCAAGAGACTGAACAAAAACAGTCCGGCAAATTTCATATTTTTAGACTCCGCAGGTTAATCCAGAGATGTTTTCGGCTCCCGAATGTTCCTGACAATGTTGGCTAAACAACATTTTTATGCTAAATTGCCATGTTGTTGACCCGGCGGAGCGAATTTAATGACCCTTGCCATACTGATCATCACCCTACTGGTGGTCCTTGCCATTGTCGGGCAGGTCTTTACACACAAAGTCGTCACTGCAGACAAGCTTGAATTGAGTCAGGGCATGATCGAGGCAATGCTCGGGGTTGTGGGGACTCTTTTTTCACTCTTGCTGGGATTGCTTGTAGCAAATGCCATTGAAACTTATCATGAGATAAACATACAAGTTTCGGCCGAGGCTAATTCTCTGGCTAATATCTACAGATTGGCTGAAGGCTTGCCGTCTGCCGAATGTAGTCATATCCGCGACATGTGCGGTGATTACAATCATTGTGTAATTAACGACGAATGGCCCCTCATGGGCAAGATGGAAATGTACCCGCATTGCTGGGATGTTTATGGCAAGCTCTGGTCTTCATGTGTAAATATCAAACCTCAAACAGAACAGGAATCAAATCTTCAAGCGGCAATGCTGGATTGTGCAAAAATTCTGGGTGAAACAAGACGCGCCAGAAGTGTAATTTGTAAGTCTGAAATATCGCCAATTTTGTGGACTGCGATTTTTTTCGGATCTTTCATCACCATCGTGTTTACTTATTTTTTCACTTCAAAAATGGGACGCTGGCATACTCTTTTGACTGCGCTTATCGCCATCAGCTTGGGGCTGAATATCTGGCTTTTAGCCGCATACAGCCTGCCTTTCAGCAGTGACTTGAAAATAAAGCCTGAAATATTTCAAGTGCTTGAAGACCAGGTGTTTCACAAAAAACAAGTGGAAGGACTCAAATAAACCGGGCGAGAGATTATCTGGTGGCACTCACTTATCGTCCGTTGTTTTTGGCGTTTCTTGAGCCAGTTGTTCTGCTTTTAATTCGACGTATTGGCAATCTATGCGTTGACGCACTTGTTCAAGAATCTCTGCCTTAGACGAGTCTTTTTTTGCAATTTGCAAAAGGCATTCTTTTTGTGCTTTCACCAGAGCAATTTCTATTTCTATTCTTTCGATCTCATCATCATTATTTTCACTTTTATCAAGCAATAAAAGCAAATCCTCAGACTCTTTTTTCTTATGTTCCAGTATGACTATTTTTTCTTTACTTTCTTTCCTGCTTATTTGTCCTGTTTTTGCGGCTTTCTTCAATTTTTCCTTTTCTTTTTCCAGTTTATCGATTTCTTGCCGCAGAAGAACCGCTTTGGGAATATTTTGACCTGCCGCTTTCAGAAAGCGTACCAGAGGCTCGATTGTAAGCCCTGGTACCAGGAGGGTAAAGAGAGCGACGCCGAAAGTGGTAATTATGAAAAGCTCGCGTTGCGGAAAATCAACCGGCAGGCTTAGCGCCATCGCCATGCACAAAGAGCCTCTCAGCCCGCCCCAGAAAAGTAAGTGCTGCCATGTCAGAGGAATTGGTTGTTTTTTGTTATGGGCAAGTGTGCTGAGTGTATAAACAACGATGATTCTGGCTGCAAGAATGGCTCCGATACCGGCTAAAATGAAGGGGGCATATTTAATTAACAATGAGTATTTAATTTGCATTCCTATCAAAAGGAAAACCAGTGACTCGGCAATGAATGCGGCATATTCCCAGAAGGCATCCACCGCCAGGCGAGTTGTTGCAGACATGCCTGTCCTGCTGCCCAAATTCCCCATAAGAAAACCAGCCACCAGCACTGATATCACAGAGGATACGGACAATTGTTCGGCAAGAACATACGAGCCGTAGGCGACAAGGACCGTAAGAGTGGTTTCAAGTAAATGATCATCGAAGAATTGGGTAAGTTTTGATGCGGCCAGTCCGATCAGTGCTCCCACGCACATGCCGCCGAATGTAATCAATACAAAATCGACGCCGATTTTAACCAGGGACAAATCGCCACCAACGATTATCGATGCCAGCATAACTCGGAAAAGAGCTACTGCAGTTCCGTCATTGAGCAGGCTCTCTCCTTCAAGAATGGTATGCAGCCGGCGATCGACTTTCAGTTTTTTGAAAATGGCTAGAACAGAAATCGGGTCTGTGGCTGATAGCATGGCACCTAGCAAGAGCCCCAGTTTCAATTCTATGCCGGTTACAAGATGTAGTATCATGCCGACCAGAGCGGTCGAAATCAGAACACCGACTGTAGCCAGAAGACATACCGGTTTGAAGCAAGATTTCAACCAGCTTAATTGAAGATTCCAGGATGCTTCAAAAAGCAATGCCGGCAAAAATATAAGCAGTATTAATTCCGGTGTCATTGTAACTACCGGCAGACAGTGGAAAATGCCTATTATCAATCCGACAATGACTAAAGCAATTGAATACGGAAGCTTGATCCACTTTGTCACAATTGCCACACCCGAAGCTAAGAGCAGCATGGTGAAAAGCAAATAAAAGTTGAGATTGGATGCTGTTTCCACTTCGGCATTCACCTGTGTAAGTGAGGCTCAAATCGGATTATCTTCAGAATTTGTACTCTTTGAATCTTTAGTAAACAATGCCTGGACCACATCGCTTTGCAATATTATACCTTTGAATTTGTCATGATGAACAACAGGCAGCCAGGAATATTTATATCTGCTGAAAAGGAACATAAGGTCTTCCAGGGTATCAAAAGGACTGACTACAACAGGTTGTTTCGACATAATATCCGACACTTTCAATTCAGTGATTGACTCTTTGTTTTTCAACTTTGCCAGGTCGGATTGTTTGAGTATCCCAACTAATATTTTTTCATCGACCACCGGATAATCCTTTTGTCCTTTGGCGCTTAATGTCGGAAGCAAATCTTTGATAAAAGCATTGCTTCTAACCATGTCCTTGCTTTTACTCATGATATCTTTTGCTCTAAGTTCGCGTAATTTTTCGTCTTTGTCGGCACCGTGCAGATGTATTCCATTCCAGCGCATGAGATGGTCATAAAGACCGCCTGCAAAGACTTTTTCGCCTACGGTTGAACTTATGACGCTGGTAATCATCAATGGTGTCAGAAGTGTAAAATTGGCAGTCATTTCAAAGGTGATGACAATGGCGGTTAAAGGCGTGCGCGTCACACCGGCTACAAACGCTCCCATTCCCACCAGGGCAAAACTGTTCATCATGAGCCCGGCTCCTGAAAGATGTTCCAGATAGCCTACCAAATAACCGATTGCCGAGCCCAGGGTGAGGGCGGGAGCAAAAAGCCCGCCTGGAGCCCCTGATCCATAAGCAATAACAGTCAAAATGAAAAATATTGGAAAAGCAATTAAGGCTGTCTGCCAATCGGAAGCTCCGGAAGAAATCAAAATCCGCATTCCGGCATAGTTGTGAAACTGAGCCGGTAAATATGAAATTAAAAGCCCTGATACAAGCCCTGCCAGGGCAACCTTAAAAGATGTCGGTATCCTTTTAAAAGATCTGTTGACTTTCAGAGTCCCTAGAATGCAGCCATTGAACAAGGCACCCAACAAACCGCATAAAACTCCCAGTAAGGCATAAAAGGGGAGGTCCTGCAGAGAAAATTGAATTTGAGCGGCGATTGGCTCTAGATCATGCCGCAAATGGGGACTGTTGAACAAGTTCAAAACCAGGCAAGCCATCGAACACGATATCACCGACAATAAAATTGTCGAATAACGAACTTCCCGCAGTAATTCTTCCAGGACAAAAACCACACCAGCTAGAGGTGCATTGAAAGCGGCTGTAAGTCCTGCCGCCGCGCCGGCTGCAATCAGCTGTCTTTTATACTCCCGTGCGCCGGACATGCGTGTGGTCAATGGTGCCGCCAGTGATGCCCCCAATTGAACGGTGGGACCTTCCCTTCCCAGGAACAAACCGCTGCCTAATGCAATTGTTCCGCCAATCAGTTTGACTATGGCAACTCTGAAATCCAACGCTACAATAATTCGGTCAAGACGTGCCCTCACTTGTGGAATGCCGCTTCCCGAGGCTTCAGGAGCAACAACTTCGACTAATATTCCGGCTATGAATCCACCGAACAAACCAAGTGCAGACAATATAAGCACAGGCGGGGCAACATTTGAAATTATCATTCGAAGAGAACCCAGCCAGTTTACTCCAAATGACAGTAATTCAGCAGACAATCCGGCGATAAGACCTATTAAGCCAGCTTCAATAACTGGAATCTGATTTTCAGACTTGAGCAATTTCATTTACGGATAATAGCAGAAAACTCAAGATTTAACGGCTTTTCAAGCAGTTCTTTGGATGTATTTTCTATTTTCTATTTTTTATGGCTAGCTTCGATCTTTCCGGAGTGAGCTCGCGCCGCTTGCATGCCTTTGCCCATACTATCGAGTGCTTGCCGCATAGTATCAGTATTATCAAGGCGAACACATTCGTCGTAAATCTTTTTAGCATCAGCATCTCTTCCGGCACCAACATAAGCATCATAAATTAGTAGCACCATACTTTGTAGCGGGTCGAGCTCTTTTGAAACTTCAGTATCAGGTCCCGCGTGTTTCATCCGTTCAGCTACTCTGTAGTACTC
>CAZEQP010000187.1:0-6232 GCA_964514345.1 uncultured Candidatus Obscuribacterales bacterium | reverse complement strand
TCGGACCCTCCAGGAGGGTACTTTAATCTTTGGAGTCCTGATGTCTAACAAATTCATTCATGTTCAAAAGGCATTCTTCAACGAGCAGCGTCAAATCGTCGACTCTGAATACCAGTCTGTTTTGAACGTTGACTATATCGAGCTTATCGAGCCGTTTGAGCTGTCGCGCAACGATCCAGGCAAATATGTGCGTATGCTCTACAGAGGCGAAGCCATGATAATCAAAGGCTCTCTCAATTCAATTATGGAAAAAGTGCATTAAAACGCTAATTCACTAGCTCATTTACAGTCTCTTGCACAAGCCATAAAATCCAGGTGGAAAGAGACAAGTAAAAAACTAAAGATGCCGCTACAAGCGCCGGAAAGTGAGTAGGATCGCTGTAAGTCATTGACTGCAATACTGTAAGAGCGCTCATCCAGCTGAATAGGAAGTGGCAGGCTGCCATAATGAAAGGCGAGAATGGCGCAGCCACGTTGTTTTGCTTTGCCAGCTTCTTTATTTTGCCGAACTGAAACCAGAACATGAATGGGCTGGTAAAAGGAACGAGCAAGCCTATTAAGCAAAGCTCGGGAATGATTTTCTGATTGAAACTTTCAGCCAGAATTTTCCAGTTGCGGTATGACCAGTAAATGGCATAAAGTCCGGCGGTCGCCATATTTAAGACGGCAAGCTTTTTCAGAGACAGGGGTTTTGCCCCTTTTACTTGAAGCGTGCTTGAAGCTTGAGACGGCAGCTGGGTGATGGTTTGCGGATTCAAAGTTTTCTCTAATTTGTTTTGAGCGCCTGGTTTCCAATAGGCGATCTATAATAATACGCCTTGTCGGCCTCCACCGGTTGAGGCGGCTTAAAAATCTCTTAGAGAGTCCAAAAGAGTGACTGTTTCATTCAAAGAAAACTTAAGAGTAAAAGAAGTGGCGGACGAAAAACAAGTCGCGCCTGTATCTGCTCTGGGGCGCTGGTGGCCGATTCTTTTGATAATGCTTGCTGGTCTTGCTCTGCGTCTGTACAAAATAGGCGATCACGGATTTTTTATTGACGAAGTTTATACAGCTCTTGTTGTAAACGGAAAAGCCGACCCTGAGCTGATTCAGTTTGACTCGATAAGACCGCTTTATTTCGAGCTTATGAAATACTGGACACTTGTACGTCAAGACGAAGCTTGGATGCGACTGTTCTCGACTATTTTTGGAACAGCAAACATTTTTCTGGTGTATCAGCTGGGCAAAATGACGGCAGGTAAAACAAACGGCCATTTAGCAGGAATGGCAGCAGCAGTCTTTATGGCGCTTTCTCCCATGGAAGTGCATTACAGCCAGCAGGCGCGCATGTACACGCTTGGTTCTTTCTTTGCCTTGTGTGGGTCTATTTCATTAATGGATGCTTTTGAATCGGGAAGAAAAATTTCGCTTTGTGCCTGGGCGGCATCGCGCGCAATGATGATTTTGACTCTGCCTTTGACTGCTGTGCTTATAGGTATTGATATCGTTTTAGCCTGGATGCAGCCGCAGCGCAAGAAGTTTTTGGTGCATATGGTTGCCTGGCTTTGCGCAGTGGGCTTGTTGTGGTCGCCTGTTTTGAAAATTATGTGGGGATTGAACAGTAGTTCGCCTTACGACGAATGGAGAGCCACTCTTCCCATTCCGCTTATAACTGATTTTACAACTATGATTTTGAATTTCACATGCAGTGCCATTCCATTACAAGAATGGAAAGGACCGCCGGTGCAGGACTGGGCGCAGGCGTTCTATGTTGTTGTTTTTGCCGCGGTGCTGGCACTAGGGGTGGGGGCAAGCAAAAATAAGTCGGCAGTGCTCTGGGGACTTGTGCCGTTGTTTGCATTTTTTGCTGTTTCAGTTCTGGCTAAACCTCTTTTGATAACACGTTATTGCATGTTTACAGCGCCTTTTATTTTTGTGGTGGCAGCATGCGGATTTGCAACTTTATGGAAAACGTATAAGCCGGTTGCTATTTTTGCTCAGCTGATATTTGCCATTGCTATTGGTGCAAATTTGAATTATTTTTACAATCATCCTGTGCATGAAGACTGGCGTGCAGTCTCCAATTATGTGATGGCAAACGAAAAGCCGGGCGACGAAATTGCTGTCTGGAATTATCATTGTCAGTATTCTTTTCCCATGTATTACAAAGGAAAGAATCACATCTGCGACATCAAAATAATGGTCAGAGACATAGGCGATCTGTCCAAAGGATCTTATGTCGATTTCCAGAACTCAAAGCCACTGCCAGGGCAGAGAATCATGCTTGTTACCCGTATTCCGGCTCTAGGCTGGCGCGAAGCCCACAAACACTATCAGGTCTTTCTGGAAAGTCTGGACAAGCAGTTCAAAATACATCATAAAGAAAAAATCGGAATGATGAATGTATTTGAAGTGACTTTGCTTTGATTATCTGGTCTGCGGTTTTTTAGGACCAGTTGATTTGCTGCTAACTGTAGTTGCCGATTTTTGTGTGCTTGTCGATTTTTGAGAAACAGGAGTTTTTCCTGCCGGACCTTTTGTAGCTGTGTTCACTTTAGCACCAGTTGTTCCTTTGGAACCCTTTGCCCCGAGAACAGCTTCTTGAGTGGCTCTATTTACATAGAAAGGCAAGTCTGCAACCGGGTCGGTTGGCTTTGATGTAATGACCAAATCTTTTCCTTCCCATTTGCTTTGCATGGCTGGAGTCTGCACTTCACCCAGACGGTCTCTTTGCACTTCTTCGGCTACCATTTTACTTAAATAGTCGAATGTTTCACCAAGCTTTGGCTGGTTGCCTTGTTTACGCAGACCTTCTAAAAGGTAGTGAGTAAACACTCCGTTATTGTAACGCTTCGATTCCCATGAAGTCTGACTTCTGCCGCTGGAACAAATGACCAGTTGACCGGAACCTTGAGCAAGAGCGTCAGCGTCAGGACCTACCTGGCGGAACATACCTTTGGCACCGGCTGCAACACCAGAGTGACAGGCGTCCATTATTACTACAACACGTTTGCATTGTAGCCGATCTTTGAGAGATTCAGCGAAACTCTTCAGTGGAATGCCTGTGGCAAGGAGGTTGTCTTTATTGGTGTCATGCGCCAGCACATAGTTGATAGCGCCGGCGTCTATTGAAGACGGGCTTCCGTGCGAGGAAAAGAATATGACAACAAGGTCATTCTTTCTGGCAACCGATGGCAGCCAGCGGACACCTAACTGATCTAAAATCTCTTCACGTGTGGCTTTTTCATCTGTAAGAAGATGTACGTGATCAGGGGTGAAATTGCCTTCAGTTTTCAAATAATTAGCAAAATCAGTGGCGTCTTTAGCTGCATATTGCAAATTGATTGTATTGTCTTTGAATTTGCTGATACCCACAACAAGTGCCCATTTGTCTCCTATAGGAGTATTGACCATTGAACTGTCTCTGTGACCTTTAAGCAAATTGCTGCCTGCTTTCACACTGGCTATGGTGGCATTGATCGCTTTTCTGCCTTCTGTATAATTCCAGAGTCGGGTAAAAGCATCAGAGCCCAGAGGCATCATGGCGATTTCCATGTTTTCTTTGCCCAGAGTTTTTTCTCTTATGTCTGCAGCCAGTTTTTTATAGCTTTCGCTGGCTGATGCTTTACCTGATTTGGACTCGGCAGTGGCCATCCCGTCATAAATGCGGGCTAAAAAAGGATGTGACTCACCAAGACATTTTTTGTCTGTTTCAAGCGCTTTTCCATACCAATTCAAAGCTTTTTCGTATTCACCCTGAGCGACAAGAGCATCAGCCATATTGGTTTCGATGTCAGCCACAAAAGGTGTTTTCAGCATGGTGCCTTTTACGTCTTTAGGGCTATTAGCCATGGCATTAGCTAGAGCGCGGACCAGGGGCATATTAGATTCTTGTGGACGATCTTCTAAAATGAAGTTTTTGCCCAGGTTATTCAGTGAACCGGCAGTTTTTATGCTGGTCTTTCCAATTTTTTCATCAAAGATATTTATAGCCGTATTGAAGTGGTTATCCGAGGTCATATACTGTGTCCGATGCTGAAACAGCTGGCCCAAGTTATCGTTGGTCTCGCCTACTTCTTTAGACTTGGGACCAAAAACCTTTTCTCTTATTTCAAGTGCTTTTTTGAAACTGGCTTGCGCCTGATCATAAGCGGTTGTATCCAAAAAGCACATACCAAGACTGTTCAAAGCTCTCGAGTATCTGGGATCGGCTTCACCAGACGATTCAGCCAGGACTACAGCTTGCTCAAGTAGTGCTTGAGCTTCGGCATAGTCCCCTTGTTCAAAAGCGCGTTCGCCCACATTGCAAAAAGTGTCGCAAGGATCATCTTTTGGAAGAGAGGCGGTTTTGATCTTTTCTGTCTCTCCAGCGCGGCTGACAGTTAAATTCACCAGGTCGAAAATGGCAGAGGTTCTTTCTTCCAACTTCTCTTTTTGTTTCTCGCTTGGTGAGTAATTTCCTTTTTTATCGATTGTGCCGCCAATCTGTTGAAGCAATGCCGGATTGGCTTGCACGGCTGAAGCCAATTGCTTGATCATGTCATCAGCCATTGAAGTTGGATTTACTTTGTCTGCTGGATTAGGGGACTGAATTCCCAGCACATTCCAAATAGCACGCTGAGTTATTTGATCAATTTGTCTTTGTCTGGCTTCATCTCTAACTTGACGCTCAGCGCGTTGTTGAATGTCATTCATATTCTGGCGCACTTGTTGTTCGATGGCTGAACGTTGAGCATCGCCGCGTTGATTTGCAGGCAATTGATTCAGCCCTTGATCAATAAGACGTTGAATTTCCTCTTGGACGACCTTATCTATTTGGGCTCTGATTGCTTCTTCTGAAAGCATCAAATTATTGCCGAAAGCTCCCATCATGGCCAGTTCTTTACCGGCGGCTATGATTTGAGCGATTTTGGCCCACATGGCAGAATCGGCATAGTCACCAACTTCAAAATTAAGTCCTTCTGTCACCTGCGGCGGAGGCGGGACTGTTTTTACCGAGGCGCATACAGTCTGAACATTCACTATCGCTGTTTGACCCGGCGGAATGCTAACAAGTTGATCCATAGTCACCATCATGTTTTGCACAGATGGTGTATTTGGTTTAAGCATTTCATTAGCTGGAATAACGACTTGCATCGGCTGATTAGTGGTGTTGGTCAGTTGCAGCGAAACCTGGGTGGTGTTGACGCCGTCGCCGTTCACTTTCATTTTCAAGCCGTTTTTCAGTCCCTGGCGCAGAGTGGTGAGACCCTCGGCTGGTGCTACGGCCAGAGCACTATAAGGAAACATTGTCTGGACTAGAAAGCCGAACGCCAGGACAAATCCCTGTAACTTGCGCTTGAATGAACCTCTTGAGCTAATTCTTGACATGATAAACCCGCAGAAAAACAACCAATATATAGACGCTATTTAAATAAGTACCATATGGAAGACGCCTTGAAACGCTCAACAACGCCCTGGCACCCCCTGGTACCGTTTAGATTGTAGTAATTCGATTTAAGTGCTCAACTTGCCCGCTCTTACCTTTTAGGAGGGATGAGGGCGGTGTCGTTTTCAAGTGTCGGTATATAAAACAGCACTGAGTGTCATTAAATATATTTGTAAATGGGAACAAAAAAACGATTTCAAGTGAAAGTTGATAATTGTCGGCTAAAACCCGTCTACTATTTCCGACTTGATTCTTGACAATTGGGCTGAAAAGTGGTCTGATGCGCCATTTGACTAGTGTTCCCGAATAACTAATAATCCTGTTTATATGTCCACTGTTAGTTCACTTATTGGGGGTTAGTCGTGAAATTTATCTCGCTATTGATGGCGTTACTATTTGCGTTTCAATTAACTTGCTATCCCATCGCTGCCGATGCAGCCGTGTCGTTTAGCAACGGAGCCGTCTCTGGACAGGCTTCTGTCAACAAAGTTGGAAATCTTTTGATTGCAGAAGGACTTGCAGTCATGACAGCCAACACAATGACCATTTCCAGTCCCAACCAGTCGCCCCAGTTGCAAGGCAACCTCTTCAAAATGGAGCAAGTCGGCGGCAAGGTAAACGGAAAAGTATTCTTCAAGTCCGGTCCTGGACTCTCCACACTGGATGAGAAAAACTGCGACGAATTCGTCAGAACAATTGACGGTCGCAAAATTGCCGGACCTATCTCAGACATCACTTCAGATGCAGTCAACTGCGGTGGACGCAGCATACCGATGAGCCAGGTAGATGAAATCAGCTCCGGTCGCGTGTTCAACTTCAGCTCGA
>CAZEQP010000186.1:0-6249 GCA_964514345.1 uncultured Candidatus Obscuribacterales bacterium | reverse complement strand
TTGGCGTTTTTCTTTCCGTGATTCACACCGTGCATGTCGATCAAAACAGAGCCGCCTTTCTCTGTGATTTTACCTGCCACATATTTTGGATACGGGTCGCCATTGGTGCTGAAAATCGGGTCAAAATCAAGCCCGACGATTTCATCGGGGGATTTGTTTGAAGCGGCGATGTCGTCTTTCAATTTTTTTGTCAGGTCGGCGGTGAAGTCGTTTGCTTTGAGCTTCAGCACTTGGTCCAGGTCGATAGCCTTTTCCAGCTTGGCTTGTTTCACCGCATACCAGTCATAAAAGTTTTGTACAAATGTTTTGGCCCCTTGCGTGTCGGCAGCAAGAGCGCTGGAAGTCAAAGTACCGGGGGCGCCGATGAAAGTCAGAAGAAGCAATATGGCCGGTATTCGATTTTTCATTTTTTCTCCTTTTAGATTACATTGAGCCTGGAGCTTACAACAAGCCTGGATTGAATTTTGCGCCGTAGATCATGCGAAACTCTTTTGTTGCCGGGTCTATATAAGTACCCGGATTATGCATCATATATTTGCGTGCAACAGGGACTTGTTTTTTGCCGCTGCCGTCTGGATTCATCAGCCAGATGCCGGAGCCTTTCAAGTCGGACGGGTCGATGTGCCAGAAAATAATTTGCTTTCCATCCGGTGTCCAGTCGGGCACCGCCCAGGCGCCGGTGCCACCACCTGCGATTTCGACTTCTTTTGAATCGGGTTTTAAGTCAATCATAAAAATGCGCCAGTCTGTGCCTCCTGCGTATCGCATAAAAACTACTTTGCTGCAGTCTGGAGATAGGCGGGGATCATAATCTCCGAAGTTGAAATGATCAGGTTTTTTACCTTCAGCAATATTTTTAGGATGGCTCAATTGACGTGCGTTGCTCCCGTCTGTTTTTGAATACCAGATAGTGTTGGGCGTTTTATTGTCCCAAGTGGTAGTGCCGAAAACAAAGTCATCGCCTCTGACATGAGGGTCGGAGGGTGAAATATTTGCCGGGGTGGGAAGCTCGGTTTCTTTTCCGGTTTTAATTTCAAGACGTCGAATCTGCGGTTTGTCCGGCGGTTTGCAATGAATATAAATGATACTGTCATCGTCTACCCAAGAGCTGTTTGCTGCCATCACGCCCGCCTTGTGGGGGACAGCCGCAGCCGAAACTTTGCCGTCGATGTCTGCCAGCAAAATTTCGGTGTCTAAATATCCATCGTCTTCAAGACAGAGCCCATTCAAATTTTTGTGATAGTACTTGGTAAAAGTGAGATGTTTTCCGTTGGGAGAAACGCGTGGATGGGTCAAGTTATGAGTTGAGTCTTTCAAAATGATTTTGTAGTCGGAGCCGTCCAATTTTGAGTTTACTATTAAAAAACGCTCGGCAAGCGGCTCTGCTGCACATGCGGCCAGCATTAGCAATCCGGACACGCATACAGTTAAACTAGAAATTTTGATGCGGTGTGACACTATACAGGGCTCGCAAAGTTTCTTTGTCGTTTTCCGAAATGCGATAAGTGGATTTCTCCGACCAGAATTGCCAGTTGTACATCAAATCGCCTCCAAAGGGACTGTGATTCTGGATGCCCAGTGCGTGACCGAATTCGTGTGCGGCGGCATTACGAATCGACTGGCTTGCCACCGCGGTTGAATAAGGAGAAAAATCGGTGCGTAATTCCATTATTACCGGTCTGGATTCTCCTGAAGAAACTAGATAAAGTGTTTGCCCAGCCTGGCTGGATGAGGGAAAACGCGGCGCCCAGAATATCATCACATTGGCGCCTCTGGGGTCATTGACGAACTGGTAGGTGACGATTCGTTCCTGAACTGCCCAGCTCCACTCGCTTATGCCTGATTTGGCTTGAGCGGCAAACTGACTTTGATAACCGGGGCATTGTTGCAAGGTGTTGATGGCTCCCGGCTTTTTGAGCCATTCTTGCAACTCGCTGAGTTGTTGCACGTTGAGGGTTTTCCCCCGGTAAGCCTCGGGCAATGCCAGACCGTTGCTTATGTACACTTTCAAAGGCATTTTGACGCGCGACCAGGAGGTCAGCATCCCGTTTTTCATCACATAGTAGGCGTGGTTGTTCATGGACGCACCTACATATCTTTTGTGCAGTTCACGAGCTGGATTGGAATAAGGAGAATGTTCGGTCTGGCTGAGAAAAAGCCGTGACAATGCCGCCCTACCGCCCTTTGTGTTACCTGCCTGGAAAGCTGCAAGCGAAGAATAATATTGATAACCGGGGTCGCGTGAATTCAATGTAGCGGCTCGGCTCAACAATTTGTCCGCTTCTTTATAATTTTTTGACTGTAACGCTTTCAATCCCTGTTGCGCCAGTTTTCCTGCGTCTTCAGCGCCAAGAGAGGGAAGAAACGTCAGTGAAATTGCAATTATGGTTAACAAGGGCGCCAGAATTAATCTCATAAATTGCATTGATACCTCTTCCCTGTGGCTCTTTTGGGAATTTAACTTCAGGATTGCCAGGTATGATACCATGTGTAACCGTTGTGCAGTTTCTCCGTCGTCCTCTGGAGGATCAAACTTATGGGTTACGAACAAGACCATGACGCCTTTTTAGCCGAAGCAAATGCGCTCTGGCAGGAATTGCAAAACATGAATACAGAGGGACTTTCACCCGAGCAACTGAGCTCCATCCGGCACTTTGTCCGTGAAAATGAGCAAACTCGCGACGCACTTACAAACAGCAGCGCCCCCGCCTTTGAAGCATACGACGCCGCCGACCCCACTATGAAAGGGCGCATGGAAGGCGAATTGCAAAGACAGCGTCAGGCATTCGCGCAAGCCCAGAATTTTTTGCGACAGGTACTCGGCACCAAAGCCGCTCAGTAAACTTCGCAGCCTTCTATAATTGGATTCTTGCGGATCTCTGAAACGGTGATGACGCAATCCCGCCAGCTGAGCCCTTTTATTTCTGCGGCAGTGTAATTGGTGCATCCAAAAAACTGATTGCTTTTGGCTCTGCCCCCTTCTTTTACTTTCAAATCTATCGATGAAACCGGGCTGCCCAGACCAGATGGCACAAGAGGAAATGAAAACTCAATTGGATTAGATCCCTTTTGCACTTGTATGCTTGATGGAGTGAAACGTGAGATGAATTGCTTTTCGCCTGCTGTAACAGATGCTTCAATATCTACGGGAATTGAAAAAGAATTTGTTTGAGTTGAATCAAGTACACCTTTAAATGTGACAATCCAGATGGATTGTCGATCATATTGAGTTTGGCGTTTCAGGTTTACATCTAATTTCAGGTCTTTTGAAGTGGTCGGTTCACTCGATTGCAATGTTTTAAACTGTTGCACCGCCGGAACAGATTTGGGCGCTGCCAAAATTCGTATGTTGTAAGTGCCGCTCTGAAAGCCGGCATCAGGCGAAAGGTCTTTATTGCCTTCACTTAAATTTGTCAGTTGATATTTTTCGTCGAATCGCGAATCAGAAAATTGATCCAATCTTTCCACTCCACAAACACCTTTGTCCCAGGAATACATGCGCAGCCCCGGAATAATGACTTGATGCCGTTTGGGAACATATGTGCCGAAGTACAGATTCTTTTGATTTCGCCCAGGACGGTTTTTGATTTCAATTTTTAGAGTAGCCTTTTCTTTGCCGCTCGAGTTGGCGATTAAAGATGGCGGCAACGCCACTGCATACCATTGACGCAAGTCAGGCAACGTGCCGCCGGTTCCCACAAGGAGCCAGGAAAATAGATTTTCCATTTCAAAATAATATTTGTTGTCCGGCTGCTTTTGTGGCTGCCACAAATTTTGTACAAAAGGCATCAAAGGAAAAGTAGGTGATTCAAGCTTTTGTCCATCCACTGAAATAGTGGCGTTCTGCCCCAGATTATGCCAGTTCTGACAGTCGACTATTAGAAAACAATCGCGCGATTGTAAATCGGCAATGCGATCTTTTGGTAATTCTATCTCTTGCGTAAGAGTGCTGAATTTAGGCTCAAGAGCGACTTTCCATTCGTTTGGTCTTCCGTGCACGGGTAAGTGAGGGATGGTAAAGGGCAAAAGCAGAAGTGCCAGTATCACAATCGAAAAACGAGAACGACTGGAAATATTGTGACAGTTTTTAGAAATGCGAAAGAGCAAATCAACAAATAGCACATATACAATCATACGTAGAGCCAGTTCTATATAAGAGCCAGTATTGAAATGTGTCACTCCCGGCAGTGCACGTAAAACGCCGACTGCATTAAAACGCAAAATAATAAGAAGCAAAAGAGCAGAGCCGGCAAGTGCCAGTCCGTATTTTCTGGTGGCGTTATTTTTGATCAAATCAAATAAGACATGCAAACACCCGGCAGCAAACATGATAAGGAAAGGCATCGCAGTGAGCCCGTAGCGAGGCAGCGTGGAAAATATAAAATAAGCTCCGTGCACACAAATCAGGCTCAATAAAAAGATTCGACAGGCAAATTTATTTCCCGCAAAATCACTATCTGATTTGCCGAATAAACAAAGAGCAATACGAACACTGGAAAGAATCAGCACAAACGGGTGAAAAAATATTTGATCACTCATTGGAATAGTTCCGATAGGCAGCCTGAAATCATTCCAGTGAGACTTCAGTAAGCGTGCGGGTTTATCCAGCATGAGTTGGAAGAATCCGGCAGGACTGGCGCTAATTTCCTGAGTAATAATTTCGGTAGACGATTTGGTTTTTAGAGGCATATAACTAAAAAACGGATAAGCAATCCAGCCTTTGGTGTATGTATCCAAACCAATGCAAAGGTTGTAGCCTTTCTGTCTGTCAGGCATGAAACTGGCTGTTCCCATACTCAATTTTTGCAAACACATTGGAGGCAGGATAGCCAGCGCAAATCCGGTGAGAGCGAACACAGATATTTTCACCAGATCTCTTTGACTGCTTCGCATCCGCCAGAGCAAGAAAATCGAAACCGGTATCAAAACCAGTATCATGGCAGGACGCGTCATTTGCAATAAAGCAAGACAAATTCCCAGTGCACAAGCCAGATATGGCTTAACTTTGTTCTTTGTTTCTTGAATCAGATTTACAGTTAGAAGTGCCACCGCGCTTATTAGAAAAGCGGCCAGATTTTCACTCAAAACTCGAACACAATTTACTATAAAGCCGGGATAAAAAACTGCCAGTATTGCCGCTGTTATCCCCACTTTTGGACTGAAACATCTGCCTGCCGTAAGACCGATGAAAACGCATGTAATTGCTGAAATCAAACATTGTAAAATAATCGGTCCAGTGACACTGTAGCCGTCTGGCGCATGTCCTGTCAGTGCGTATCCTAAAATCAAAAAAGCAGGATAAACCGAGCCTGCCTGTCTTACCATCTCTTCGATGCTTTTGTATTGTTCTTTTAAAACAATGGCGCTTTGTGCGTCTAAAGATCCAAACAAATATTTGATACTGTCAAAGAAAAACTGAGGCGGTTGGCTCAGTAATTTGGATAATGCGGCTGCATCACGCAAATATTCAGATGAGTCGCACACTGCGCTTGCATCAAGGTGCCCGTCATAAAGCGCAAACCACAGGCGTATAGCAAGGGCGCAGGCAAAAATTAAAAGATACGTTATTAGTAAAGAACGCTTCAAATCCAGACCAGTGACTGTTGAAGTATCAAGTCTAATTGCTTGTCAACCGCTTCATGCCCAGGCTGAGTAAGATTTCTTCTGCATTCTTTCTCAAATCGTTCCTGACCATTATGTAGTCTTTTGAATAGGTGGAAACTATCAGGATATTGTGTCCCTTCTCGGCAAATGCGGCACTTACTGTTGCCAGAAAGCCGACCGAATAAAAAGGAACCGAAACATTGAGAGCGATAAGACAATAGTCATCTTTATTGCGTTCGATTACTTCTAATTTTTTCAAATATTCAGCTCTGGTCACAACTGTGATTTCATCGTCATCTTTAGTGACCAGAAAATGCACCTCGTCCCTGGGCATGGAGTGAACCATGGCGTAAACAAAGATGCCAGGCTGCATTTCAAACGTGCTGTTTGAAATTACTTCGGTTGTCTCGTTTGGGTATTTCGATTGCATCGCTGAGCTATATCAATTTGAGTGTAGTTTGGAATGTGTGGAAGATGCGAAAGAATTCACTCAAGGCTATTTTAAACTTATTCATCGCAAATTTTGAAATAGCTATAGTTTAATAGGCTTGATGCACTTTTCTCACAGGGAATAAACCAATGAGTGTTCCGAGCAATCCCGATATTTATCACATTATTCATGTTGATAAATTGGAGTCGATCATC
>CAZEQP010000185.1:0-6312 GCA_964514345.1 uncultured Candidatus Obscuribacterales bacterium | reverse complement strand
CAAAAAAGGACGCACTTTTGAAGAAGTGATCAAAGATGATTTAAAACATCAGGCTACTGATGCACCGGATTTTAAAGCTGAAGACAAAGCTGATATCGAGTGCACCAAAGGTGCCAAAGCAAAAATCAAATATTTAACAGGCGACATGTATAACAGTCATGAAGCGGTAGCTTATATAGAAGAACCCAAAAAAGTGGTGATAGTGGTTATGAGTTCACGTGAAAAAGGCAATTTCGAGCCCACATTGAAGCCATTTGAAGAGCTGGTGAAATCTTACTTCTGGGTGACTGACCAGGTCGAGATTCACGATAGCAAAGACGAAAACAAAGAAGAAGATAAAACCGACAAGTCGCCATAAAAAAAATTGGAAGACGGTTTTGAAGTCTTCCAATTTTATAACTGTTTAGCAACAAGCGAGCGTATCATGTTTAATTGACACGCTCGCCTGTTCGGGCTAATTAATTGTTGGCTTTAGCTTCCAGTCCGGTGCTTATGGCAGGCAGGCTCTGACCCAGATTTGCCATAGTCTGGTAGGTCAGGGCTGCTACTTCAGCGCGGGTGGCAAGGTCATTTGCTCTGATAGCGAAGCTATCGGGATAATTCACCAGGATGCCGGCTTGAGCGGCTTTAGCCACTGAAGGCACCGCCCATGCAGGCACTTGTTGGCCGTCTCTATAACGATCTAGCACTCGTGGTGCGGCGCTGCCACCGGGCAGTGCTTTTGCCAGAATCACAAGAGCCTGGGTGCGGGTGATTTTGTCTTCAGGACGGAAAGATCCATCGGGGAAGCCGCCCACAAGACCGCCTTCGACAGCTGAGCTTATGGCTTTATATGCCCAGTGCTTGTCTGATAGGTCTTTGAATTCGGCATTACGACCGGCAGCAGGCAGACCGAGAGCTTTTACCACGATGGCGGCAAACTGAGCGCGGGTGATACCGTCGTCCGGTTTGAATGTGCCGTCGGGAAAACCACCGATGGTGCCTTTGTCGATGAGCAGTCCTATATATTGTTGAGCCCAGTGATTTTTTGAATCTACAGGCAGATTGGCTACATTGACTGTAATAGTCGGCTGTGATGCCGCTTTCACCAGTCTGTCTATATCAGTATTGAGTTTATCCAGATCTGTTTTTAGTGATACCACTTCCCAATCGCTCAAAGAATTGTCTGATGTGCGGAAGACTCTTTCCACTGAATCAATACGCTCAAGTTCGATATTCATCGGTGCAGAGTCGGCTGCTGAAATTTTGCCTGAAGCTTTTCCTTCTTCCAATTTCTTTTTGATGTCGGCTTGCATTTGATCTATGTCCGGAAGTGGTGGCAGAGTTCTTGCTAATTTGTCTTCTAGTCTTTCAAACTCGTCAGAAACAGCAATCACTTCTTCATCACGCATGATACCGTCGGCACGGAAAGCATCTTCCAGCCCGGCTACACGAGCAACTTCTCTTTTGAATTCATCGGTTTGAGCAAGAGTCAAACGCTTGGCGGCAAGTGCTGCATTTATTTTGGCTTCCAGTTTTGCTCTGCGTTCTCCCAGGCTGGGAAGGGCAATCAACGCTCCTTCAAGGGTTCTGGTGAGCGAATCGAGATCGCGGGCGATGATCAAAACTTCTGTTTCATCCATATTGCCGTCGGACAGGTAGAATTGCTCTTTGGCGTCGATGCGGGCAAGCTCGTCCAGAAGATCTTCTGAATGAACGCCTGGTTTCAATCTGCGATTGGCGATTGATTCTTTGATCTTGGCTTTCAGGCTTGCTTTTCTGGCGCTGAATGCAGGTAAGGGCGCGCTCTGGGAAAGTGCTTTGGTTATGCGCTCTCTAAGTGCATCCAGGTCTTGATTGAGTGAATGTACTTCGATGTTGGAGAGGACGCCGTTGCTTTTATAAACTGCTTCCAGAGCTTCAATGGCATTGTAGTCTTTGCTGAACATTTCGGCTTGTTGCACCGAAATTTTGGCGTTCAGCCTGTTTTGAGCAATGAGCTTTTTGATTTCGGCTTGTTTGTCGTCAATCAGTTGTTCTTCAGGTGAAACCACAATTGGTGCATATTGATCCAGTTTTTTGTCCAGAGCTTCAAGATTGAAACCCAACTCGACAATTTCCTCTGTAGTCAAGTTGCCGTCGTTTTCTCTGAAGCGTCTTTCTTTGTTATTGATTCTATTGGCTTCAAAACGAATTTGAGCAGCCGTTTCAGTTGTGATTTTGCCCTGGGCAAGCAAGTTGCTTACTCTGTTTTCCAGATCGGCTTGCATTTTGTCAATCTTGGGGTCCGAAATTACGCGGGTGCGAAGACTGCGATCAAGCATTGATCTTATTTGGTCTAATTCATATGAAAGAGCCAGTTGGTCTTCTTGCGAAAACACCCCGTCTGCTCTGAGAGTTCTTTCTTTATCTTTAGTATTTTCCAGTCTGCTTCTGTAGGCTGCCGCCTCGCTGTTGGTTATGCGACCGGAATAAAGCGCCTCTGTAATGTCGTTTTCGATGCGTTCTCTTCTTCCGGAGTTGTCTGTGGAGGCCGCAATGCGGCTTGTTGAGCGCAATTGAATGTCCTGGTTTAGCTTATCAAGTTCCAGAATCAATCGTGTGCGTTGCCAAATTGAGAGCTTTCCGCCGGTCGCGGTAAAGCTTTTGTATTCTTCTCTGACTTTTTCAAGACGATCTTTCAGGTCGGAAACCTGGTCGCGGCCAAGTCTTCCTTCGGCTGAATATCTGACGATTTTAGTGTCGGTGTCTGTGATGCGGGAGTTGACATCTACATATGCAGGTACTTGCATCCAGTCCATTCTTTGATTTCTGGCAGGCGGATACAAAGGGTCCGATGACTGTGCAAAACCTGCAGAACCGGAGCCTAGTGCCGACAATGATACCGAGAGAGCCAGGACAACCTTAGTCAATCGACAGGGTTTATTCATGCAAATAATCCTCCACGCATGCGATGAGGTGGTTATTTTAGCAGGTTGGGGCAGGGATGCTCGAAAACCATGATATCAAGAGAAGTCAATTAGAAACACAGTCTGTGAGATAATGCCCTGCATGTAATGAGGGAGAGTTTTTTGAACGATTCTGCTTATGGTAAAGCGGCAATATTACGGCCGGACGGACGGGTTGAATTGACCGATCCTACAATCATCGCCGGCAGTAAAATCAGCAATTATGACCTGGCGCCGGTGCCCATCGCTCAGCGTTACTGGACCACTTACAACTATGCCGCGCTCTGGATCAGTATGGCGCATTGCATACCTACATATATGCTTTCCTCAGGTTTAATTGCCTCGGGTATGAACTGGTGGCAAGCCCTTTTGACAATTTTTCTGGGCAACACTTTAGTATTGATTCCTATACTTTTGAATTCGCAACCCGGCACCAAATACGGTATTCCTTTTCCTGTTTTTGCCCGAGCCTCTTACGGCACATACGGATCAAATTTGCCTGCCATCATGAGAGCGGTGGTTGCATGCGGATGGTTCGGGATTCAGTCCTGGATCGGCGGACAGGCGATGCATACTTTTTTTAAAGCTATCATCCCTCACTGGCACACTCTTGCGCCCGGCATGTATTCAGGCTATACAACAACCGAGTGGGTTTCCTTTTTCCTTTTCTGGGCGATGAATATTTTTATTGTATATCGCGGCATGAATTTGCTTGCCAAAGTGGAAAATTGGGCCGCTCCTTTTGTGCTGGTTATGACCGCGTTCCTATTAGTCTGGGTCGTCTGGAAAGCGCACGGAATCGGCTATTTGTTCCATCAGGCGGACAAGTTCAAGACAGCCGGAGACTTTATGAAAGTCTTTATCCCGTCATTGTCTGCCATGATAGGATTCTGGGCCACTCTCTCTTTGAACATGCCTGACTTCACCAGATATGGTCGCAGCCAGAAAGAGCAAATGGTAGGACAGGTGGTGGCACTGCCCACGACGATGGTCGGATTTGCAGCTATGAGTGTTGTCATTACATCGGCTTCGGTTGTTGTTTTTCCTAATATGAAAATGTCCGAACTCTGGGATCCGATAAAATTAATCGGTCAGTTCGGTCAACCATGGGTGGTGGCGGTGGCCACCTTCACCATTGTGGTGGCAACATTGTCGGTAAATATAGCCGCCAATGTGGTATCACCGGCTAATGATTTTGCCAACGCTTTTCCAAAATGGATTTCATTCAGCACCGGCGGTTTGATTACAGGCATAGCGGGCATTTTGATGCAGCCCTGGAAACTTCTGGCAGATCCTTCCGGTTATATTTTTTCCTGGCTTCTGGCTTATTCAGGAGGCATTGGTGCCATCGCCGGCATCTTGATCGCTGATTACTGGATAGTGAGAAAAACCAGACTGAAACTGATAGATTTATATCTGGAAAAAGGCGAGTACACCTATACTTTCGGCTGGAACATAAGAGCGGTTATTGCCACTATATTCGGTTGTGCGCTGGCACTGGGCGGACTTGTGATACCGTCTTTGAAACCATTGTACGATTATTCCTGGTTCGTCGGCTTTGGAGTGGCGGCAGGACTCTATCTTTTGCTTATGATCGTGTTTCCGCCCAATAAGAATTCTGAGCAGCCGCAAGAAGAGAGTTAATCTAAGCTAAAAGATTAAATTAGTTAGTATTAATATATTAAATGGGTAAATATAAATAAGAGCCTCTTTCTGGTTTGGGTTTGATGGCGGGCGAAAATCAAGAACCGAGCGATAAAAGCGCGTCCTCTCAGGCTGAAGTGACCAGCCAGGATGAAACACAACTTGCCAGCCAGACTGAACAGACACGACTCAGAGAAAGCGATCAAATTACTCTGGCGTCGCTCAATTCGCTGGGATTGCTAGCTGATGCCCGAATTCACACCAATCCGGGCGACACAAATGTGGGGCAGGTCAGTAATCTGGAGCCGCTGCCCAATGGCGGCCACCGTATTTCCTGGCTCAGCCATCCGGAAGGACTTTTAAACGAAACGCTCATCAATAACGCGCCCTTCAGTACTGTCACCCGCCAGTACGACAATGCAGACGGTCTGGTTTCGGAGCGAATTACATCCGGTCCCAATTTGCGTTTGAATTTGAGCACTTATGCCAATGGTCAAATTGTGGAAAACAGACAATTCGGTCATGGTTTTGAAACTCGCATAAGCAATCCCGATCAACAAACAGTTCTTACCGGAGCCGACAATCTGGGCAGATTCACGGGCTCTGTTTCACCTAATCCGGATAGACCAGATTTGCGAATTGTTGATAGAGCCTACGATGCAAACAGGATTCATACCGTATCTTTTGAAGGTTCGCCTGTAACACTCCTTTCCGGCCAAACTCAGATAACCAACCTATCTCAGATTGCTCAGACACAGGGTGGCGACGCCTTTTTCTTATCTCCTTCAGGCATAAGATTAGCCTCTGCCAGTCTGGATTTGAGCACTATGAATTTTGCCTGGGAACAGGGTGAAATCTCTGGCAGACCGACTGTAAGCATGATGCAGGTAGCCAGTCTTGCCCCGGATGCTCTTGACGTGTCGGTTCCCCTTGCAGGACAAGTTCCTGAACAAGTGGCTTTGCACGTACCGGCAAGACCCGACAGACCGGAAGAACGACCCCCGGAAAGACCGCCTGAACAACGATTAGAGCAAAGAGGCGACACTCCGCCGCCTGCGCCTCGCAACGTCAATATCGAAGAGCGGGTGCGCAATATAAGAGCGGCACTGACAGCTGATTGGCGAGGTCCAAACGGAACAGATTTTCAGCATGCGGATGCAATTATCCGTCAATTGTCTGACTTAAACATAGAAGAGCTGAACGCACTAAAGAGACAATTCGGTGCTGAAAATCCGGATGCCCTGCGCAATCAGGTGCTTGAAAAATTCCGGGGTATTGGCGAGTCGGCCGAGAATTTCAGGTTTATTGAAATAGACGGAAATCTCAAACGCAGAGGCGAGCCCGGAGAGCAGCAAGCCATACAGCTTATGGTCAATATTGCCGAGTCAAATTTATACACCGGCAAGGCACGTTCATATGAAGCCATTCTTGAAAATACAAGAAGCATACTGGGCAGTATGAGCGAAGCCAGACGGGCTCAAGTGAATACGGCTATCAATCAATTGTTCGGCAAAGGAGATCTGGTCCAGCTCTTTGAACAGGGTGCCGGAAGAACGATGCTTAACGCCAACGCCTATCACACGGCCCTTTTGGGAACTGCAATTCGGGCCGGTGTCGACACCAGAACTCCACAGCAACAGGCAGCCATTATGGAAGCGGCTCTGAATTCAGGAGGCTGGTTCCGTACAGGCGATCCACTCGATTATATAAATGAGGCTGCCAGCAATCGATTTTCTACTCA
>CAZEQP010000184.1:0-6330 GCA_964514345.1 uncultured Candidatus Obscuribacterales bacterium | reverse complement strand
TAGACACTCTTGGAAACCTTTAAATATGATCCTATGTATGACAAAGGGAGCCAAAACGACTCTGCCCCTGAACTCAGAAAATCTCCGGAAACAGGAGGAAAACGGGACTGAAAAGTCCGGCGGAAAAAAGAAGCTGGCTAAAAGCTTCGGCGTAGCTTTAAGCATTTTTCTTGCACTGAATGTGATACCGCTATTCGTAAGCGACAAATCGAAGCCGGTATTCAACAAATTCGACCACCCCTGCAAAGGCAGCGTCTGGTACCTTATAGACGATGTACGCAAAGATGAAGGCAACTGGGACTTTGCCACTCTCGGTTCATCACTTATGGTGGCTGCTGTCACCAACGCGGACGCTACCGGTTTAAAACAAAACATCGACCTGACGACTTATCACAAAGCAGCTTATCTGGACAAAGTGTTGAATGGAAACACCAGGTCATTCAATCTTGCAGTCGCAGGTGAAATGCCGTCGGACGCGTATCTAATATTGAAAGCCTCCATCGACAAGTTAAAACCAGGCGCCACGCTAGTTTACGGCCTGGCACCACGCGATTTCATCGACCACGATTTCAAATCCCCGACTGACTCAGAGGCTTATCAACTCTTACATCGCATTGATCCGCTTGAAGGAAACTTGAGCGACAAATACAACATATCTGTCTGGGAAAAGCTCGGATATCAAATCGAGAAGTCGCTCTACATGAGCGACAACGCCATAGACATTCAATCCAATCTGGCAAAATTGGGAGATGCTGCAGTCAATAAAATTTTCGGAAACATCGACGAATCAAGATATCCAAACACCAAAAGATTTTGGGATCGAGTCAATTTGATCCCATCTTACAAAATGGTGGAGCGCATTCCCGACGCCTTTATTCTGGAACCGGAAAACCTGAATAAAGAACCGGTTTATGTAGACAACAGCCTTGAATACGCCATGCGTTATCGTCGTCCTGACATGAAGGCTTTTGAAAACCAGTTTTATTTCTTGTCCCAAATCAATGCCTTGTGCCAGAACAAAAAAATCAATCTTGTACTAGTGAACATGCCCATCACCCAGACCAATGAGAAGCTGTTACAGGCAGGTCTCTACCAAACTTATTTAAACAAATTGATTGAATTTGCTTCCAGAAACCAGGTTCGCTTTTTAGATTTCAACAATCACTCTGAGTTTAAAAATTCAGACTTCAATGATGGCGTGCATATGAATGCACGTGGTAGCATGAAATTCATTGAAAAACTGGCTGCGTTTCTGGGAAACAAAGAAGTATGAAAAGAAAAACTAAAGGCGCTGTACTGACCGCTTGTTTCTGGCTCCTATCGCACTGTCCGACACTGGCGGCTGATGCCGATTTCGATGCAGGCTTGAAAGCTTACAAAGCGGGAAATTACGCCAAGGCAGCAGAGAGCTTCGAGAAGGCTCTGAAAAAATCCCAGAAGGATCCCAACACCTGGTATTACTGCGCTCTTTGTTACCACCAACAGAAGAACTGGCCTGTAGCGCGCAGCCGTTACAGAACACTGGCGAAATATTTTCCCGAAACGTCAGCGGGCAAACAAGCAATAGCAGCCTTGAAAACACTTGACCCGACTTTTGTAGCCCCGACTTTTGTAGCCCCGACTTCAGCCGCCACCGCAACTTCCGGCACCGGAACCTCAGCTCCCGGCACCCCGGCAAAAGCAGCCTCCAAATCCAATGACGATGAGGAAATGGACGACGAAGAAAAAGAGAAGCTCGAAAAAGAATTAGCCAAGCTTCCGGACAAAGCACATTTTTATTTCAAGAAAGGCCCGCAAGGACACATGGAAGTAGATTTGATGGTGAATGGTCATCCGGTCAAAGCAGAATTCGACACAGGGGCATCGGCTTTCTTTTACGCCGATCAATTGAAAGAAGCGGGACTTGATTTGAATAAATCGACCAAGGGCGCAGGAACCATGGGATGGGCTGGCAAGAAGGTGGAAACAACTGAGATGCCCGCTAAAGTCACTCTGGGAACATTGACCCGGAACATAAGAATCGTCATGCAAGAATCAACCAGTCACTCTGGTCACAATTTAATTGGTCAGGATTTCATCAAAGGATATCAGTACGAAATCGACGACAACGGCGGTCGAGTTGATTTGAAAAAGAATCTGGATATGAAAGCATCCGAGATCAATCCTCTGTACGACATTCCTCTAACAAACAAGGGAAAAGACGATTACATCCCTATTCAAATCAATGGCAAAAAAGTCATGGCTTTTATCGATACAGGTGCATTTGCCACCGTAATTAGTGCCGCAGAGGCCAATCGTCTGGGGATTCAAACTACTGGCGAAGTGCAGGGACTTGAGGGTGTCGGCGGATCTGTGGAGATGCAAAAAGCTGTTGTAGAAATCCGCATCGGCGGTTTGCAAAAACAAGGCTTTTCAGTTCTCATCGGAGGCTCAGGCGGTTGCGCTATCGGTCAGGATTTGATGAGCGGCTGGCGCTATAAAGTCGATCGCAAAAATAAGCTATTGCGCTTTTTCCACTAGTTTATTGTTGTTCGTTCTTAGACAACTTCTCGCATCCAGCTTTGAATAAATCTAAAAAGGGCAGAATAAACACGCCTGATGCTGCACCGCTGAAAGCACCGATGCCCCAACCTTGAATAAATAAACCAATAGCCTGAAATATGTTGAACTCAGGCGTTCCACCCGGACATCCATAAGTCATAGCCACTGCAAAAAAACCCATATATGCGGCAGGTATACCCAAGAAAAGCGCATATAGCCATCCGTATTTTTTATGAAACTCATATGTTTCGTGCTTTTTCATTACCGGAACAACCCACTTTTGAAGCGCCTGCAAACATCCAAGACTAGTCAAATAATAAACTGCACTCATGGCTGCGCAACACAGGAAGATGAATGCCACTGATTCCATTGAGATGGGGTTATGCACAATGGTGATTGGCATCCAGAAACAAAGATAAACAGCCGGTCCCATTCCCAGAAAAATAATTTTGCCCCAGTTAATTTT
Source organism: uncultured Candidatus Obscuribacterales bacterium (assembly GCA_964514345.1). Classification (GTDB taxonomy): domain Bacteria; phylum Cyanobacteriota; class Vampirovibrionia; order Obscuribacterales; family Obscuribacteraceae; genus Aved-18. The sequence goes on along the minus strand of CAZEQP010000184.1, from coordinate 3,323 downwards.
ATTCATTGTCCGAACCCCTTCTCGATGCTCCCATCCTAGCAATGGGAAGTTATATAATCTCGGGGTGGAGAACACTTTTCCAACTGTACGGTGAAAATCTAGTAAATGACTGAAAACAATTCGATTTCTTTCTCCTGGGGAAACCTTGAAGAATTAGAGCAAGTCTGGGAGTTAGAAGGAAAATCCGGTACCCCCTGGGTGCATCCACAAATTTATTTTGAAGAAGCACTTCGCTACCAGCGTTTGCTGTTGGCCAAAGAAGGAGGTGTTCCTGTCGCTTACCTGATTTACGAAATAATCTGGGGCAATACTGCTTTTTTATCACTTCTAAAAGTTTTGCCTTCTCATCAAAGAAAAGGAATCGGAAAACAGATGGTAAGTCATTTGGAAGAACGTTTAGAGAGTTTGAAGTTCAAAAGCTATGTGACTTCAAGTGAGACGGTGAACCAAAACACAAAACGCTTTTTCCCCGATCTCGGTTTCTCGCAAATCGGTGAACTGCAAATGGCACATGGCGGCGAGATTTTCTATCTCAAGAAATTGAGCTAATGGTTTAATTTCGCAAATATGCACTTACTGAACGGCGTGCCATATCAAGGAAGAAGCTGGTGGGTAAGCCCATTCCAATTAACACTAAAGCGAGAACTAGTGAGTTTTTGTCAAATATCAACTCATCGCGATCCGGCAAAATAGTCTCTCCAGAGACAAAATACTTCCAACCTTCCTGATCTGGAGGGACATCTATCTCAGCTGATGACTCAGCTAACTTGAGCTGATTAATAATAATCCAGCCGGTTCCCACGGCTTCGAAACTGACACTGATCGGACTCTTGCCCTTGTTTTTTGCAATGTCACAAAGTATTTTTTCGCTCTTCCAATCCGCAAAAAGATCTCTATCGAGCCGCGTGCGAGTGAGATTGCGTGGATAAATGGGAAGTTCAATCTTTTTGCCGTGATCCTCAAAGCTGAAAATGTAATAGCCCTTTCTCAAACCAAACTTGTCGATACAGATTACGGGTGAAGGTGTTTCCAGCTTCCAATCTTGAACATAGACCTGAAAATTGCCCAGCATGATTGGACCAACAGAAGCAAACACTGGGATTGAGTAAACAAAAACAAACAGCACAAAGAGCAAAAGAATTCTTTTCACAGGCCACCCCCCTGTTAAATGTCCCCTCTGCATTATTCCAACTCCGCGTCCCCGCTTGCAGAATGTAAACAAAGGATTCGCACTGATTTTTCACAAAATCCGAACTAGCATCAATTCTTGATTTCATACTATAATTCTTTGGAGAGTGACAGCCCGAGCCAATATCCAAAGAATACAGGATCTATATTCAATGAATAACCGCCAGATGTTTTCAATAAAAGAAGCAGCCCAGGAAATGGGTTTAGACAAAAAAACATTGCGAGATAAAATCAGAAACGGCGAAATTAAAGTGGTAGTTCGCGGACAGGGACAGAAAGAAAAAATATTTGTCTCCCGGGCCGAAGTAGAAAAATATCTGGCTGATAACGTCGGTAAAATCACTGTCAGCGAAAAGCTTCAGACCATTTTCGATGCCAGCGAAAGCATGTATTTCGGCGTGGAAAACCTGGACCCTATTCCTCTTCAGCGTCCGTCCAGAAAATCTATCAAAGAAAAACCAGTAGAAACAGTCAAAGACGAAGTAATCGACTTTGAGCCTAAGACACCAAATTTAGTGCCTGACACACCGCCTGCATTCATCTGGGATCTTGGTCCTGAGGAAGTTTATGATTTTGAACCGACTCAGACTATTGATGAAACAGACAATATTTTTTACGCTCAGCCATATGAGCCGCCCAATTCATTCAAATCTTTCTCGCGCGCTGAAGCAACAAGAGATGCCGCTCTGGAAGTGGAAAGCATCTTGCGCACCATGTCGCAAGAATACAAACGCCGACTGGAAGAACAAAAGCAGTTAAATCTGATTCTGCAGACAGAGTTAATCTACGCTAAAAGACAATTGCGTTTATTGCCTGATTTACAAAAACAAGCTGACGAAGTTTATCTCAAAGAGTTTGAACTTTCCGCTTTGCGCAAACAAGTGAACTATCTGAAAGAGGCTTACAATCAGGCTCTTCAATCAGAAGTCCACTATGTTTACGAAGACGAATATGAAACTGATGAAATTGACGACGAAAAACTTGGTCTTTTAGAAGAATCAGTTTTACCTGAAATGGACCGTCAGATACAAAAACTCAAGCGTGTGCAAGAAGCTGAACAGTCCCTCGTTTTAGACAGACTGAAACTGGACGCCACCAAACGCCAGGAGCAAAATCAAAATCTCAGCGCCATGAAAGAACGCATCGAAGAACTTGAAGGTTTCATTGCTTCGATGTCTACTCAAGTGCAAGAAACAATTGAGAAGCTACCCGTACCGGAAGCGGCACCGGCAAAGAAACCCTGGTGGAAAGCCTTTCTGGGACTCTAAGTCTTTTCGCTGAGCAAATCGCTGCAAAATTTTGAAATGTCTTGTCCTTCGCGTCTGAATTTCAAGTCGCGATAGTAAAGGGCCGAGCCGACCAGCACCACGCCTGTGGACAGGATGCTCAAAATGGTGCCCACAGCTGTTTCCATGGCGGCAAGGTGCAGGGGCAAGTCATTGTTTTGTATCGAGCCTTGCACTATGTTGTCAAAAATTTCAAAACCGATCAGGGGCAAATAAAAGGACAGACAAACGGCAAACGCCGACATGCACAAAAGGCAGATGAACGAGCCTGAGCGCCACCAGGAGGGACTGACAAGCTCGACTCCTCGCTCTATTATCTTGACAATACCCATGTCTTCAAGCGAAACCAGTACGAACCAGATGGCAGTCAAAATGAGCGACATAGCCAGGACCACAGTTCCGCCGGCGATTATGGAAAAGAAACCGGTGACAGCGACCACTCTCAAAAGGTGTTTTCCGAAAACAAGAAGGAACGTGGCACCCATTATTGAAATAATAAAAACAATAGTGGGCAAGAGCATACCTGCCGTGTAAACAACCATAATGCGCCACTGGTGCCGGCGGGCGAATTTGTAACCGAGCTCGAACTTGTCGTCCATGGCAAAAACGCTGCGAAGCAAGGCCACACAACGCAAAGCAAGCTCCCACTGGCTCAAAACGAAAACAAGTCCAAATCCGAACAAAAGCCCCAGATGCATGGCAAAAGACTGCATGCTGCCGCCTGAGCGCATGAACAAGACCCAGGTCCACTCAATTCCGGTAATTGAAAGACTGGCAAAAAGAGACGGCCAGAAAAGCTTAGACACGAACTGGCGCCAGGATGCGCGAACGCTACGACAAGCAACGCCG
>CAZEQP010000183.1:0-6344 GCA_964514345.1 uncultured Candidatus Obscuribacterales bacterium | reverse complement strand
CTGATACCAGGCACTGCCGCCACGACTACAGTTTTATCCTGAGAAGCCCAGACGTTTATAGGTGGAAACTCCATCTGTCTGTTCTCCGCCATGTTCGAAAAAAGTCTGTTCAGCCTTTGTTGCAACTGGTTCATTTGCCCAACGGAGTCCCAGAATGATGGTGATGCAATATCTTGGAACAACATGAGTAATAACCTCCAATTTATAATTTCAAAAATAACTGCTTCAGAAACGCCCGGCAAAGCTGTCTTATTGATGTCAGAATACAAGTCAACATTGCCATCTAATTTGAATTAAAACAATTCGATCTGCTCAGTCGACTTTTTTACACAAAATTTTTATATCCTGGTAACGCCTGCTTGCTGAAGTAAAGCTCGTATGCGGGGAAGCTGCTTTCGTGTTGCATTTTCGCCCTGCCTGACAGCCTCTTCCACGTATTTTTTGTCCTTGGATAGAATGGGAATATTTATCAACTCAGGACGAATTAAAATATCGGCACCATTTACTTTGTCTTCATCCAGTTGTTCTAATGTGGCGTTAACGACTCTGTCGAAAACTGATTGAAAAGACGTGAAATTTTTAGACGGAACAGGTTTCATGTCACTGTCTATCTCAACCGAGATGACAACTTTAGCTCCGCTATGCCGAGCCTCATTTGTAGGAAGGTTGTTGCGCACACCGCCGTCTATATAAAGATGATCATCTATTGGAACAGGCCGGAGCAACATCGGAATGGTGGCACTGGCCCTGACGATGTCATCCACTCGTCCTTTGGAAAGAAGATGCGCCTTGCCGTCAATAAGGCTTACAGCCATAGCGGCAAATGGGGTAGCAAGATTCTCCACCTTCATATTCTCATCCGGCAACAGTCTGTCAATAATTTTTTTAAGCTTGTCACCACTTATTAATCCGGCGTACGGTTTTTTTCTGCCAAGATGCAACAAATCAGAAAACGGCTGAAACATTATTCGGCACCATAGAAAACGGGGCAGATAGGCGCTGACAAGAGTACCATCGGACATAACTTGTTGCAGTTTATCGAGAGGCACACCAGCACAATACAGACCACCCACCACTGCACCCATGCTATTGCCCACTATATAATTGATGGGAATCCCTTCTTCTTCAAGCACACGGAGAACGCCTATGTGAGCAGCCCCGCGCACACCGCCCCCGCCTAAAGCCAGAGCAACTTTTGCACTTTGGGCCTTGATAAGTTGTTCCTCTTTGACGCATTCCTGATTACCAGGGTCTGCTCCGGCTTCTAAAACACTAACGCTTGTAATTAATGCCAAGCACAGAATTAAACGAACAAAGTTTTTCATTCTCAATCTGAGCCTCCTTCGTTGAGCAATCTGCATTTAAGGTTAGTATTAAAAGGATGTATCGAAAATCGTCTAAAGTTTTTGCCCTTAATGGTTCCTTACGCATTAAGAAATGAGTTTGAGAATTCTGAAAAAAATTAAGGAAAGTTTAAAAGAAAAGCCGATTTTGGGGGCTCTGAATAGAATCTGAGTAGGGTTTATTTCAAACAGCAAAACACCAACTTCTATTCCTATGGTGCCTGGTCAAGGCGGTTTCATTAGAATCAAAAATGTTTGGGAGTTAAGCCATGAATGAGACTTCTTTCGAGCAGAAAAAATATTTTGTATCAGCACATAGTAAGCGAGCCTCAGTTGGTTCTCCTACTCTATGCGTATTGCCGAGCAAAAGAAAAACTACATCCAGCCAACATTGCTCTGAAATTGGAGATGTTTCTGTCGAACAATCTTTGAGCTGGAAGCTCTTGGAGGAATTGCCGGATGGCGTGGTTGTCACAGGAACTGACAGGCGAATTTTATTTGCCAATAGTTTGGCTAAAGAGCTTTTGGATTTGGCAACAATGCCAGAAAGCAGCCTGGTGTTCCTGCCGCAGAAAGGCATGATTACTGTATTCACAAGCGGAGAGAAAAGAACTCTTGAAGTCACAAGCAGAACGGTAAAACACGATAATCAGACTTTGATTATCTCTTGTCTGCGTGATACCACTCTGTTGCTCAAACAAATAGAAAAGCTCAGTTATCATTCTTTTATAGACGAGTTAACCGGTTTGTATAACCGGAGGGGATTTCTTGCAGTAGCGCAGCACAGATTCGATTCCGCACGCAGACAAAATCGAAATCTAGTAGTCATTTTTGCAGATATGGATGGTTTAAAGGAGATAAATGACACTCTTGGACATGCTGCCGGCGATTCATCAATAAAAGACTTGGCTGAGATTTTAAAAACGTCCTTAAGAAGTGAGGATGTGGTGGCTCGAATGGGAGGGGATGAATTTGTCGTGCTCACCACGATAGAAGAAAACGAAGACTCAGAATCGCTCATAGCTAGACTAAAGAATGACATAGCCCAATTTAACCAGAAAAACCAAAGACGATATTCATTACAAGCCAGTTTTGGTTTTTCGGTAATTAAACCTGATAATGCGGTGGATTTGGCAGATGTAATTCGCAGAGCCGATATGGAAATGTATCAAGAAAAAAGACGTCGACGCTCCAAATCTGCTTTATTCACAGTTTGATTAACTTGTTTTTTAGGCTTGCCGTTGAATTTCCAGAGGAGGATGTATATGACAAGATTATTTGGGAAATATTCAAGCAATCCAGTGTTGATTAGTTTTTTAGCACTGTCCTTTGGACTGACTGTTGGAGTTGGAGCTCTGAAAAGTGCTGCCGCGGCCAGTGAGAAGAAAGTGATTCAATCAGTTGAAAAAGAAATCCCGGTGCAGGTTCAGAAGGAACATTCCAATCGATCGATGCGGCGATTTGATCTCGACGCGGCAATAAACAAAATGAGGGACTCTGCCCCAAAACTGAGTTTACCATCCAGCATGTTCGAGCCCTGGTGGCAGACTATGTTTCATGATCCTGACTCTGAATGGCTATTGAGAAATTTCGATATCATGTCATCTGATCCTGGTAAGAAGTGGGCATTTCCACTAGGTTCAGGTGCCTACATTCCGCGAGTAGATATTAATAAATCCGGTCAGTCTCTGGAAGTTTCAGCTGAGGTGCCGGGAATAGACGAAAAAAATCTCAGCGTGGAAGTTACCGACGAAAGTATATCGAACAAGGGTGAAAAGGTTGCAAGCGAGATGCAAAAAACCGGCAAGGACTTTCAGTCAATTGAAAGACATTACGGCTCATTTGAGCGAACCATAACCTTACCCTGCAAGGTGGATAGTGACAGAGCGGAAGCCAGGCTCAAAAACGGTGTCTTAACCGTCTTAGTTCCCATGACACAGAAAGAAGCCAGTTCTGCAAGGAAACTTACCATTATGCGTGAGTGAAAATTAAAAGAGGGGTGTATATGAATTTCTATTGGCAGTCTCTCATATACAAAAGTAATAACTGGCTGAGAAAATATACTCTTCTACTTGCATTGTGCGGAGGAGTCTTTATAGGCTTTCTGCTGGGAACACTCCCAGAAAAATCGGTGCAATATGAAAAGCTTTTCGCCAATGCAAGAGCAGGTCAGACCACAGGAGATACTGACTTGGATACAACGGCTCCACCGGTCATTACACAGAACCAAAGCGTATTGCAGGGTTCTCTTATCGAGGCTGATCCTAAAGCTTATTATGAGGTTTCGGCATTACCAGCGTACCAAGTAGCAGTTAGCACCGCCGATGGTACACGTCTTAAGACTATCGTGACTCGTTAAAATGAGAATTTTAAGATTAGATAAAAAGCAAAACTGGCATCTCTAATTATGGTGTAAAAAATTTATTGGATAGGTTTTGCGAGTAGGGGCTTGTCCGGATTTCATCGGAGAAAAGCAGAAAAAATAAGCGTTTGACCAGGTTATTTCGTTTGGAAGGAGTGTTGAATATGACGAAATCTCTGATTGGACGAAAAAAATGTTTCCACACTTTCAAAAACAAAGACAGCGAAAGCGATGAATTGATTTACTCAAAAGATGACTATTGCACTAATGATCTAATACAAGCCTATTTGCGCAAAGTGAGAAAGCACAAACTCTTAAAAAGAGAAGAAGAGTTTGAACTTGCCAAACGAGCCAGATCGGGTGATATTCAAGCGGCAAGGAAGCTGGCAGAAAGCAATTTGCGTCTAGTGGTGCAAATAGCCAAACAATATCGCAATCGCGGGTTAAGTTTTGAGGATCTCATCCAGGAAGGGAATCTTGGATTATTACGAGCTATTGAGAAATACAACCCAGAGCTGGGTTTCCGATTCTCGACTTATGCTGTCTGGTGGATTCGGCAATGCATGGTAAGAGCCATTGGCGACACCGCAAAATTGATAAAAGTTCCAGTCCAGGTTGAGCAGGACATGAGAAGCATAAAGCGGGCAGCCCAGGCGCTCCGACAGGAGCTCGGAAGAGAACCAAGTCCAGATGAGCTGGAAACACGCTCCGGAATTCCGTCAAAAAGGATTTGCCTCATATCAAATGTCTCTCAAGAATATATCTCACTTGACGCTCCGTCTCGGGAAGATCAAGAAGATACACTAATTGAAATTCTCAAGGACAATTCAGGTTGTGATGAGATGGCTCCTCACGGTTTAATGAAGGAAGAGATTTACTCTTTGATGAATTGCCTGAATCCGCGGGAGAAAGACGTAATACTATTACGGTTTGGTCTAAATCCTAATAGTTACTCTGAAAGTCTCAACGTGGATGAAACAGCCGTCAAACTGAACTTATCACCCGAGCGCGTTAGGCGTCTAGAATCGAGAGCAATGCTTAAGCTAAGGAGATATGCAAAACAAAAGCACTTGCACGAGTATATCGCTAGCTGAATTTTGGGAATTACTCCCCCCAAGAGTGGCTCATATCAAGGCAAAGAAGAATTATTAAGAAATCATTAAGACTCTTGCGAACAGAAAATTTTTTTGTTATTTATATAAATGGAAGGTTCAATTTCCTTCGTTTTGACAGCTCGAATTCTGCTCAACAGGAGGGTTTGCAGCAAATAGACGTTGAATTTTGAATAATACCAAATTTCCAATATTGGCCCGCCAGGCCAACAACTAAGCGATAACGGCAGCCTCAATGGGATTGAGGCTGCCAGCTAAACAATAACAATAGTTGCCACAGAGATCCTCGGTTCTTTGACCGTATCTCTTGATGGCTATTTTCCTTATACCTGCAAAATTGCTGGATAGTTAAATAGACTGATGGAGGTGTTCGTACTGTGTTAGGTGCAAATTTTCATAGAAAAGTACTAAATGAATATGTGCTGGCAGGCGATAAAAACTGCTCAGCGGAGCAGCTTGCAGAACTTGCGAAAAGCGAGACGGACAAAATTCGCCGGCGGGTAGCTGAAAATCCGAATACACCGACGGCAATACTAAAGTATCTGGCTACCGACAAAAATGCCGATGTTCGCATCGCGGTCGGTACAAACCCGTCGACCCCGGAACACATACGCTATAACTTGGCGTGCGATCAGGATCCGACTGTACGCATTGGTTTGGCAGAAGATATGACCTCACCGGTTGAGATTATAGAGAAGCTCATCGAAGATGAAAATCCGTATGTCAGTTACCAAGCTCACAAAACGAAAGACCTTGTTTCATCAATAGCTCAACCAAGAAACATTGGGTGCCATCATCTGTTCCGACAAGCGGCTAAAGGAATCAACCAACACGAACTTATGTACGCTTGATATGATCAGTTTACTCAGGAGGTGGTTAAGATGACAATTTTGACTTTTCCATTGAGCTGTTTGATTGTGGCTATTTGGACGATATCTGGAGCACAAGGTGCTGGTGCCAGCCCAACTTGCGTGAAACCATCGGTGGTAAATTTGCAGACATCCAGTGTCAGCGATTCAAAATCACACCATTCAAAAATTAATGAAGATTGGCTTCTAAAGAAAATTCTCTCACCGTCTCGGCTCAAGAATCTGCAGCTTAACACTGATATACGCGAGTTAGCCGGCCCTTGTTCCGACATAAACAAAGAACTCAAATTCCCGAAGAAGATTTATTCACCGGCGCAGCAGGCAACGTAAAATAAAAAGTCGAACCCTTTTCAGGAATCGATTCAGCCCAAATTTTTCCTCCATGACGGTCGATTATCCGTTTACATAGAGCCAGACCTAGTCCTGTACCGGGATACAAGACAGAAGCATGAAGTCTTTCAAAACGTTGAAAAAGCTTCCCGATGTACTTCATATCAAATCCGACACCATTATCACTAACTGAAAATATCCATTCATTTTGATTTTGAACAGCCGAGATTTTAATCTCCGGCTGATCCGAAAATTTTAGAGCGTTTGAAATTAAATTTTGAAACAAAAGCATAAGTAGAGGTCGGTTCGCAGATGCGATCGGCAAATC
>CAZEQP010000182.1:0-6353 GCA_964514345.1 uncultured Candidatus Obscuribacterales bacterium | reverse complement strand
AATGCATTTTGTGGCCGAAGTAACAATAGAGGGCAAGCCAACCTCAGAAGTTTTGTCTCAGATGATGCCCGGCATAATCAGTCAGTTAACTGGCGAACGTTTGATGCGCTGGGGAGACTACAACCTCAAATTTTCAAGACCTATTCGCTGGATAGTTTCTCTTTTGAACGACAAAGTTGTCGATTTTGATCTGGAAAACATTAAAGCAGGAAGACAAACACGCGGGCACCGTATTCTTGCACCGGGTATGGTATCAATCGAAAATGTCGACTCATATATCGACACGCTTAAATCCAAGAAAGTCATGGTCTGTCCCAAAGAAAGAGAAGATGCCGTCACCGCCCAGGTCATGGCTCTGGCAGGCTCGGTGTCAGGCGGCGCCAGAAGACTTTCCGGTTCGCTTCTGGCGGAAGTGGTTCATATCACGGAATGGCCTTGTGCCATCATCGGCGGTTTCGACACAAGTTATCTGGTCCTGCCCGACAGACTGCTTGAAACTATAATGGTGCACCACCAGCGGTACTTCCCGGTGGAAGAAACGCACAGCAAAAACGGCAACTCCGATTCACCTAAGAGCAAAAAACTTCTGCCTTATTTTATTGCAGTTACCAATAACGATATCAGCAAAAACGAAACAGCCAAAAGCGCAGTGCGCCAGGGTAACGAGCGCGTGCTCAAAGCCCGTCTTGCTGACGGAAAGTTTTTCTATTTCGACGATCAAAAAACAAAATTGACCGAACGAGGAGAAGCTCTCAAACAACTTACTTTCCAGCGCGGTCTGGGCAGTTACTTCGACAAAGCGGAAAGACTTGAAAAAGCGGCCAGAAAAATCGGACAGGAAGTGAATCTTGATCCCGGTCATATAGAGATGCTCTGCAAAATAATGAGCACCTGCAAACTTGATCTTGTCACAAATTTAGTGGGCGAGCTCCCTGAACTGCAGGGTTATGTCGGCTCCTGGTATGCCGCAGAAGAAGGCTTGAGCGATGAAATCTCTGTAGCCATCGCTGAACATTATGCCCCTCGTTCTTTTGAAGACGAGGTCGCAGGCTCACTGCTTGGGCGCATGGCGGCAGTCCTGGACAAAATGGATCATCTGGTAGGCTTGTTTGTTCTGGGCAAACGTCCTACAGGCTCTAGCGACCCATTTGCTTTACGCCGCAATGCTCAGGGACTTATAGATACTCTTCTTGCCGGTCTTGAATTAGACGGAAAACCTTTCAATATTAATATAGAAGGAAGTGCCGCCTACTGGCTTGAACTGTATAGTGAGTGTAACTTCCCCGCAACGAAGAAAATAGAAAAAGAAAAACTGCTTGCAGACTTAAATGAATTTTTGACTCAGAGATTGAAAGCAAGATTGCTTGACCAGGGCACAAACCGTCTCATAATCGATTCTGTACTTTCTGGCAGTCCACTTAAAAATGTGGCCCGCACTAAATATCGAGCAACCGTTCTGGAAGATTTGCTCAGCTCCGACTCCGGAATGGCTGTGGCCAGGGCTTGCGTGCGAGTGGCAAATATTCTGGATAAGAAAAACAATTTTCAGGTAGATGCAGGAACTCTTACCGAGACTGTAGAAAAAGAACTTTTCAATGCAGTCAAAGAGCTCAAATTCTCTAAAGACGGCCACAAAGAAAATCTCAAACTTTTAGAGGGTCTTGCACCTTTAATAGACAAGTTTTTCGACGCAGTTATGGTCAATGACCCGGACGAGAAAAAACGAAAGAATCGTCAGGCCATCTTGCAATTAATCTATAAAGGCTTTGAAAATCTGGGCGATTTCAGCAAACTGCAGCCTTTACTGCCCTGATTTTAAAATTTGTTTTCTGTCCTGTCCAAAAACTATTGCGACCGGATAGTTCTATCCAGAGCAAGGCGCTGGAGAGAAATTAAAATGCAACCTAAAGTCGACGAAGTTAAGAATAATTCTGAAAAAGGTTTTCAAAAAAGCAGACAAGCTCCAAGGACAAACACAAACCCTCTCTGGCAAGCTGCCTATAGCGATTTTATGCAATTATCTAACGTGCACACTCAGACTCAAACACAATCAGCTCCTCATCCTGCGATTCTGGCGCCCTTCAATCATCCTCCAGACTTTCTGGATTTCAGCTTAAGTCCTTCTATCTATAGCGTGACTTCCACGCACTAAGTTTGAGGAATAGCCGTGTCGGCTCCCGAGCGTTTCACAGTGAATTGAACAAGAGCCTGGCTTAATGTCAGTTTTCCCGACACAAACAATTCATAAAGCACTGAAGCTGTTTCTATTATCTTTCTATCTTCTCTGATAGCTTCAAGCAGCACCACGCGTGACATGGATTGATTCTCCAGAGCACGCTTCACCTGGTCTTCCAGTTCGCCTTCGCTATTATCCAAATGGCGCAACAAAAAATTGCTCAAATGCGGATCTTCTTCCAGTCGTCTGATCAACTCATCGAACTTTTCTTGAGTCAAATAGCCGCCAAGCCGCATGAACTCTCCAAATCCAATTTTATTGTTCTCAGGATCTATCATCCCTTTTTGACGCAAAAATTCAAATGGAGTCACACTTTTGTCTTGAGCTTCTTTCAATACCTGACAGGCTGTTTCAAGACAAAATTGACTTTTCCAGAGCATGGACTGAAAAGTGAGAGCCAGACTCAATACTTCCTCCGGAATTTTTCCGGCGTTAACCAGATATTGACCTAATAATTCTTCGTTCAATTTGGCAATCTCGACCGCTTTTTCTATTTCTTTTGCGTCTACAAGACCCGCTTGAACAAAGAGTTCACCCAGTTTCACTCTGGTAAGCAAATTATCCGGAATATTATTGGCTGTGGTTTCAGGCGACTCGCCTTTTCCCAGTCTTGTAATAACCTTTTGTCTGGGAATATGTCCTGCCCGCAATTCACGCTGCAAAGCCAGTGACAAACGCAAAAAATCATCAGAAAGCCTGTCCAGCTGGACTAAAACCTGACCCAAAGGAAGCCCGGAATTGTCTGAAATAAGCAAGCCAAATTCAAGTTGTTTTTGGTCTATACAATTGGCTTCACTCAACAGTTCGCCCAGTCTGCTGCTTCCCGCATCCTCACCGTTGACTCCTGCTTTGAGCAGTGCCTGGGCGAATGACCAGCTGTTCAATTTCATTGAAGAAATCGCTTCTTTTGCCTGGTCCACGTCGATGATTTTGTCTCGAAGCATAGACTGAGCTTCTACCACCGACTGAATCATATTTTGAGGGACCAAACCTAGCAATGAAAGAGTTTTGCCTAACGGCATAGCTGTATACGATGATATTTTGAGACCCTGCTCCATTTGATCTTTGGAAACAATCCCAAATTCAAGCAAAAGCTCTCCCAGCTTGTAGTCGACAGGTATAGATTCGGACAATGACTTTACTCCGTGCACAAACAGCAACCTCTTGAAAAGGCTCGTGAATTCACTTACGTGGATACCTGAAGTATGCATATTAGCGTATAAAGCCTGAACCTGTCGACTGCGACGAATTTCCTCTGCCTGACTACCTGAGTTTTGTTGTCTAATAACTTGATTTTTTATTAAACGGGGCTTATTTTTGATAAAGCTTGGTTCTTGGCGCGCGTTTTTTTATCACCCTGTCAAAAAAATTTCCTACCCGTATAGACATAATCGTTCTATAAAAGACGAGAGTGCAATGGCGAAGAGTAACGAAATTTGGCTGGCGGCCTATGGTGATTTGATGCGCCCGTCCAAGCGCAAAGATCCTGCCCCAGACCAAAACTATCAATTAACCGAAGATCTGCCTTCATTGAAGGTCGACGATTCCGGCTTGCCAGATTCGCCTATCAGTGCCGATTCTCCTGATTCGTCAGTAAATGCCGAAGCAGCCATACATGAAGACCCGACCATTACAGGAGATCTGCCTCCTGTAGTCGTCTCTTCTACAGTGGTGGACTCCGCGGACTTGGAATCTTCCCCGAATGCTGGTCCAGCCAGCGATCCCAAAAAAACAACAACCAATATAAATCCCATCGGTGACTTGTTCGCCCTGTACCTGCAAGAAGTTCAGACTTACGGAAGCAACCCGGATGTGGGTGCCTATAAACTTATGCGCGAAAACAGAGTATTGGCCTTCTGCCAGTCAAATGCGATGGTTAATTCTTTTCGTGAATATGGTGCACGTCTCATGGCTGGTCTTGCCAAACGCGGAGCCACACATCTCATCATAGACATGCCTAAAAGTGCTCAAGAAGCCCTAAATCATTTTGTGCAAACAAAAGATTCAGACCTTTTGCGTCCTAATCTAACTCAATTGAAAATGCTCATACCGGATGATTTCTTACAGCTTTTGATTGAGGCAGGAAAAAACGATATCAAGCTTATTGCTCTGGATTCAAGTGAAAGCACCGAAAAAAATCCGGTGAAATTTGCTCTTGCCACTATTTTAGAAGTACTGCAACAAGAAAATGCCAGAGTAACCTTCTGGGCAGGTAATGAGTACCTAGAAAAACATGCCGGTGAGCCGAATCTTATCGATCATTTGCGCGGTGCCGGAATCAAAGCTGCCACCATAAATGGTGTGGTTATTGCTGCCGAATACAAATCTAGAATTTATCCTCTAACAGAATTGATACCGATGCTTGATGATGCGCGTCTGGTCGAAACGAGCAAAACTGCAGAAATTGCCAGATGTATTTATAATGCCGGCTCGCAAAATTACGGCTGTGTCTGGGGCAATTTTGATTTTATTTATGTCTCCGGGCGAAAAGACATGCTTTCAATCCGCAATCGCCGTTAGATTCGAAATCGCGGCTTGGCTCTTTTTTCAATTGGACGAAATCTAACGCGAGATTGGCAGGTCTCGACCGAACGAGTTTTTACGGATGTGAGCGCTATGCATACAATTTCTGACGCTATTGTTAGATATCGAGCCAAAGTGCTAACAAACATGGAAGGGTGAAAATTTCTCTCTATGATCGAGAGATATCTTTTTTCTCGATTCCACAAGTGTTGTAAAAGTGACTCACTTTTCTCTCCAAATGATAGAACCTTGTCATTCTTCTGAAATGGAATATGATTGAAAATGGAGGACAATTCGTGTTTCATAGATTCCATCCGGCAGTGTTGCTAGTGCTAGCCATGTTTAACACATACCTGGCCGGCTCTGTTTTACTGCATGTCTCCGGCAAAGTTATAAAGACTGATCGATAACTGCCTTTACTCAAATTTCCCTACGAAGGTATTGTTCTTCAAGTAGAACCAGATGAAATTCAACTCGATGAACAAGGTGCATACGCAGCTGACTATTTTGGCGGAATGTGCAAGGTGAAAGGTGACTTCAAAAAAGCTGGGGGATTTTTGAAAATATTGGTGATTCGAGAAAAAAGGTACCCAAATTTACTACATTCGTAAAAAAGTGAAAAAAGAAACCCTTCAACTATAGAGAGATTTTTGCACCCTTCTACGATTGTTAGCACTCTAGCTCGAAATCTAACAATAACGTTAGATATTGTATGCAAAGTGCTCACATTCGTAAAAACGTGTTCAGTCGAGACCTAGCTCTGGCGTTAGTTTTTGACGATCCCCAAGCCAGATCTAACTCAATCAGCAATGAGTTTCGGCAAAGTATTGGATTGCGGCAAAGCATTGGATGCGGCGAAGTGCCGGACTACATCAATGAAGCCATAATTTCATCCAGAGCGGCTTTACCCGGACGCAATTCTTTCTCAGTCAAACGTGACAGAGGTGAATCGA
This sequence comes from uncultured Candidatus Obscuribacterales bacterium, assembly GCA_964514345.1. Taxonomy (GTDB): domain Bacteria; phylum Cyanobacteriota; class Vampirovibrionia; order Obscuribacterales; family Obscuribacteraceae; genus Aved-18. The sequence continues at coordinate 641 of CAZEQP010000182.1, read as the reverse complement.
CCATGTCGAGCACTTGTCCGAAATTCTGAGTTTCTTCATTGATATAAAGCAATCCGGTCAACAAATGTCCGTCTTTGTGCGATTGATGAATGGCACGATCAGCAGCGAAACGATCTGTAGGATCATAGTCCTGACCGATTTTTTTCAATTGCAAATGCGAGCCGTCATGCAGCTCTACAGTTTGCACTTCGCCTTCTTTGTAATCAACGGTGATTTGCTCATAAAAAGGAATGTATCCCAGTTCGTGCAGAGGTGTGTCTATCTCTTTCACTTTCTTATAGCTCTTGGAGCTACCTTCGTGATTATTGAAAGTGACACAGGGACTGATTACATCAAGAATGGCAGTGCCGCGATGCGAGATGGCAGCCTTCAAAAGTGCCACCAGCTGTTTGGGGTCGCCGGCAAAGCTACGAGCTACAAAACTGCAACCAAGTTCGATAGCCAGACCGCAAAGGTCGATGGCAGTCAAATGATTGGAGGTGCCGTCTTTCAGCTTGGAGCCTTGATCGGCAGTGGCAGAGAACTGCCCTTTGGTCAAACCGTAAACGCCATTATCTTCGCAGACATAAACAATAGGAATATTTCTGCGAATCATGTGACACAACTGACCAAGACCTATGCTGGCAGTATCGCCGTCGCCC
>CAZEQP010000181.1:0-6384 GCA_964514345.1 uncultured Candidatus Obscuribacterales bacterium | reverse complement strand
TAATGACGGCTCCATGGTGGACTCCGTCATGTACTACCGGCCTGACGGAAAGGCGCTCTACAAGTTCTTGAACAAAGACGGCATCGTCATTCGCATCGAGTTGCGCAACGGCAACCAGGTGGAGAATGTCGTTATCCCGACGGTTCAAGAAAGACTTGTTATCGAGCCCAATCGTTTCAAGCGTGAAGATCCGATCAAGCTCACGGATTACAACTTCAATGATCCGCGGGCTCCGGCCTGGCTTTACGACTACGAAGACATCGACGATCCCAAGATCGGCGACTACATTCCGTAAGGAAGATTCATCGAAAGCAAGGACAGGGAACTAATTTCCCCTGTCCTTGTTTTCTAAGCACACATATTACTGTTGCTTATAGTATTATAATACTAAATCCAGTAAAGTCCCCTGCCGACAAGCACTTTCAGGGTATACCCCCTTTGCAGATTTCCCACGTCGTGCAATAGTAGTATTTAGAAGCATGCACACAATGCTGATAGGAAGCCAACTGTATCACTCATTTAGTAAGGCAAAGGCGTAACACCGGTTGCGCCGTCAAGGTTTGGAAGCTTGAAAATCTGGACGCGATCACCGTTTTCGACAACGGTCAGACTTGTTGTTTTGACTTTGATTTTGTGCTTTTTGTTGGCTTTAAGCTTTGGAACAGCCTCCGGGGGGACACCCACATCCACATCCACATCCACATCCAGTCATACTTGCGTCAATGAACTCAACAGTCAGTATCAGCAAGTCTATGATGAAATCTGGCAATTAGTGGATCAGCATTTTTTATATCGCGACAGACTGCAAGGCTGGGAAAAGTGGCGACACAAGTACGACAGTAAATTGAACAGTGGAAAACTACTGGATGAAGCTGTTTCTACCATGCTGGGCTCGCTCAAAGATAACTACACTTTTTATCGCGACAGTGAAGAAACATCAGCCAGAAAAGCTCTGGATGACGAAAAAGGTGTGGTCACTTATAAAAGATTGCCGGAGGACATAGGTTACATTCGCATTGCCGGATTCTGCTCCAAACTTTGCGTATATGAGCTGAGACAAGCCTTTCAGGCTCTCAGCGACTGCCACGGATATGTTCTTGATTTACAAGACAATAACGGCGGTTGCGTAGACATCGCTTTTGAAACATTTGCTATGTTCAGTCCCTGTGGTGATTTTGTCTCAATGAAAGGCTCAAGCGTTCTCGAATCAAAAACTGAGAAATGGTATCTGGACAAAGATCAAGCCGTCACTGAAGCCAGCGACGAAATAACTAAAACTCCCAGAGAGCCAAACTATGCCGGGAACAAACCAATTGTAGTCTTGATTAACAAAGAGACCAGATCAGCGGCAGAAATGATGGCCGGCGCGTTGCAGGACAACGGCAGAGCAGTTTTGTTGGGCAAGCAGACTTTTGGCAAAGGTATCGTACAACGGGTCTGGGACTTGCCTGACAATACTTCTGTGAAAATTTCAGCAGCATTTTACTATCTGCCTCTGGGACGATCCATTCACGGCGTGGGTGTTAAACCAGACATCGAGATCGATGCAAAAAACGATGTAGAGCCCATTTTAAACCGGGCCTGTCACTTGATAAAAGCCAAACAAATCGCTCAGGCGAAGAAAAACAACTTCTAATAAGCCTTAGCAAAAACCACTTTGCGTGTGGTTTCTTTGCCTGTCAGAACACATTTGCCGGTTTCAACAGCATGTCCTTCCTTGGCAAAAGGAATGGTCCTTATAGTGGCTTTGGTTTCGTCTTTAATCCGGCCTTCATCCTGGCTGGTGCCATCCCAGAAAGTTTCCACGAAAACATTCTTTTCTTTCAAAACCGATTTCAGTTCGTCGTATGTTTTCACTGTGACAGTGTTCTTTTTACGAAACTCCAGCGCATTGTTGAAAATATTCTTTTGAATCGTGATCATCAAACCTTGAAGTTCATTATTCAAACTGGCCAGGCTCAGGCCGCGGATTTTTTCCCCGGTGTCGCGTCTTGCCAGTTCGACAACATTGTTCGCCACATCTTTTGGACCAATGTTGAGGCGCACAGGTACACCTTTTTGCTCCCAGTAATTGAATTTGAATCCGGGAGTCAGGTTGTCGCGATCATCCAGATGAACACGAAAATCGTTTTTCAGCGATTCAAAAATGTTGCCGGCATAGGCAAGCACTGTTTTTCTTTCTTCGTCAGTTTTGTAGATGGGAACCAGAACGATTTGTATAGGAGCAATTTTAGGAGGCAATATGAGCCCCTTCTCGTCTCCATGGCCGAGCACAACTGCTCCGACCAGCCTGGTGGATACCCCCCAGCTTGTTTGGTAGGCATGCTCGAGCTGACCGTCGGCGTTTTGAAATTGGATTTCAAAAGCTTTGGCAAAATTTTGTCCAAGATAGTGAGATGTTCCGGCCTGCAAGGCTTTTCCGTCGCGCATCATAGCTTCAATACAATAAGTTCTGACCGCACCTGCAAATCTTTCCCGCTCTGTTTTCTCTCCGGTCAAAACTGGCAAAGCAAGCCAGTCTTCCGCCAGAGTTCGATAACATTCAAGCATTTGCATAGCTTCCGCTTCCGCTTCTTGAGCGGTTGCATGCGCTGTATGTCCTTCTTGCCACAAAAATTCAGTTGTGCGCAAAAAGAGCCTGGTGCGCATTTCCCAGCGCACCACGTTGGCCCACTGGTTTATCAGAATGGGCAGATCTCGCCAGGATTGGACCCATTTGGCGAACATGTGATTGATAATGGTTTCTGATGTGGGTCGCACCACATAAGGTTCTTCCAGCTTTTTGCCGCCTCCGTGGGTGACGACGGCGCACTCGGGTGCAAAACCTTCCACGTGCTCTTTTTCTTTATTTAGAAAGGATTCGGGTATGAAAAGTGGAAAATAAGCATTTTGATGCCCGGTATCTTTAATCATTTTGTCCAGAGCCTTCTGGATGTTTTCCCAGAGAGCATAACCATATGGTCTTATGACCATACAGCCCTTGACTGGCGCATAATCAGCCAGCTCTGTTTCAATGATTGTTTTTGTGTACCAGGCTGAACGCTCATCTGCCGACTCTGCCGCGTCTTCGCGTTCCAACTGCTCTTCGCTCAAGGTGTTTTCCTTGACTTCCATTTTGAAGCCTCACATATTTCGGGTATATAAACAGGCAATAGTTATACTAATAACTAAGTCCAAGCACAACCTCGCCCATTCGATTTGATAAGGCAAGTAAATTAGGCAAGCAAGAGATGCAACTTTCCGGTGAACTGACAAAAGTAAGCTTCCCCAATTTATTGCAATTGGTGAGGACGGGAGCCTTAACCGGCATTATTTCATTCAATAAAGACATGAAAACGGGCACAGTGCTGGTTGAAAACGGTTTTCCCTGCCACGCTGAGACTGAAGGGCTTCAGGGTCTTGAAGCTTTGCTTGAACTGTTCTTGTGGAACTCAGGTTCTTTTGCCTTCAATGAAGAGGACATCAATTTTATTTCGGCCTGCACCGACTTTGAATTGAGTAAATGCACGCTTGAATACATTTTGAAAGAAGGCATGCAATATATCGACCACAAGAATTTTCTGGAAGAAATAGGCGTCACACCCAATTCAATTTTGAAACCGGTGGAAAAAACCAAGAATTTGCATCCGCCTGAAATTTCACTTCTGGACGGCAGAAAATCGTTGAGAGAAGCGCTGGGGCCGCTTAATCTCACTAAATCAATGTTCATTGGAACAGTGGCTAATTGGATTATTGATGGGCTGGTAGAGCCATTTTCACCCGGTGCCGGTGCCGGACCCTCTTCAGAAAAAAGCGCCGCCGCAAGCGAAACGATCAAGTTGCCACCATGGGTAGTTGCGCGCCTGCATCAAGAAAATACAGACATATCGCAGGCCATCATAAATATGGTGGTGTGGACTGATCGGGCAAAAATCTGGCTTTATCAGCTGGAAGGCGATTTCGGAAAAATGCGTTCTATTCTTGAAACCGAACAATCATCCAGTACTGGTTCGGCTGCCTACAATCAGATCGTTCCTCCAGCCGGCTACGATGAAATGCTCACTTTCACCGACGACATGGAAAGTTATCCCGAATGCGGCTCCAGTGCGATTGACTCGGATTCTTTTGAATCGGATGAGGATACTGCTCGATCGGCACCCGGTGCTCCATTGATTCAACCACTGGCACAGGATTCATTTTCCCAGGGAAGTTATTTTTCCGGGCATGGAGGGTTTGGTGCACCGATGAGCAATCTGGGCTACTTCGGTCAGGGTCGCAGTCAATTTTCTTCATTCGGAGGAATGCGTCGACATTCATATTCATCCGATGCGAGCATGTTCAGTCTTGATCATCGCTCATACGACAAAGATGTTATGAGCAATCAAAGACATCCTGATTTGCCGAATATGGAAGTAGTATTTGACAGCGACGACGATTTATAAAGTTGGTCGAGCCGGTTTTTTAAGTTTCAAGTCGTTGATTACTCCGGTGGGTAGCATACGGCTTTTTTCCAGACCCAAGTCATATCCTTGATTTTGCTTGATCACTTGACTGTTTATATAATGCTTGGTGGCATCCAAAATTTCAACTTTCTCATTGTTCAGATTGGGAATTTCATTGAGCTCGGTGGGGCTTTGACCGGCTAAAACACAGTACAGACTGGTAGCTGCGGTCCATTCAAAAAGTTCGGAATTAAAATTGTCGTCCTGAAATGACTCTTTGCTTTTTGCCATCTCTTGTGCCAGCAAAAGTCCTTCCGCGGCAGGTGCAATCAAAATTCCCAGTCTTTGCGCCAGTCTTCTCGACATCGCCGTAACAACTTCTTGTTTCAACTTAAGAGAAGAATTTTGCGACAACTCGAAAGATTGCTCAATCGGTAGAACTAAAAGAACAACTCTCGCTCCTTTTTTCTTGCACTGAGAGCTGATTTTTTTCATTCTTTCAAGTAAATCCACCGGCTGGTTAAGCAGTAAATTTCCCTGCACTTCAAGAACTACAAAATCCCAATCCTTCCTTTTCTCAAGCAATTCAGTCAGTTCGGCATCATCCATACTATATTGAATATCCAACTTTCGCTCATGCCTGGAATTCTTCAACATTGAAACCACAATCTGCGATATCGGCTTTAGATGCTGATTTTCACCTGAAAAAATAACGTACACAGGAAGGTTTGCCGGCTTTACTCTGCTTTGATTTCTCCAGTAATCCACTACAACACCGAAAAACCATGTGGACAGTGCCACAAAAGCAAGCAGAATAGCCGCCCAGAGATAAGGGGGAATCTTGTAAATTAGTCTCTTTTTTTCCGCTTCTTTTTCCGAAGTCATTTGTCAAATATTTTCAACTAACGCACCGCTTTCACCACGCTGACAAAATCTCTCACTCTATCGACATCTACAGGCTGTTCCAGCTCTCCGCGACGTTTTAGTGTAGTACCGACTATAATACCATCTGCGATACTGAGCAAGTCTCTGGCGTTGTCTTGAGTGGAACCGCTGCCGATCAAAATCGGTGCATCCGGCAAGGCTTTCCGCACTTTTTTCAAGTCGTTCCTATCCGGAGCCTGCCCGGTTCCGGTTCCGCTGACTATTACTGCATCGGCTCCGGCTCTCAACATCGTGTCTTTCGCCGAAAGCGCTATATCCGTCCCTTCACCCAGCGGATAAGCGTGTTTTACCATCACATCCGCGAATATTTTGATGTTTTTATCCTGCAAAAGCTGTTTTCGATAAAGCAAAATATTGCGGGCATCGCTTTCAATGATCCCTTGATCAGTGACCATGGCTCCGCTCAATACATTTACCCGAATATACTCTGCACCACATACGGTAGCAATCGCCAGCGCGGTCAGCGCATCGTTGCGCAACACATTTACCCCGATGGGAAGTTTTGTGACTGCTCTAACCCGCTGGACAGCCAGTGTCAGAGCGCAGGCAGTGGATACATCCACTCTCTCTTTGGCGAATGGAGCATCAAAAAAGTTTTCAATGATAATCGAATCTATGCCGCCCGAAGCAAGCGCCAGGGACTCTTGCTCCGCCCGCAAAAGCACTTCCTCCAGGTCTCCCGCCCATCGGGGAGAACCAGGCAGGGGAAGCAAATGAATCACTCCAATAACCGGTTTTTTATTTTTGAAAATAGCTTCCAGCATTTTTAAATCACTCTTGACAACGGGGTTTTGCTAAGTCTTTAATACTTAAAAATTATATGATGAGTTTCTTGTTGACATTAAGCTTATGAGTTTTATAGGGTTCGGAGTCTTTTTTCCAAACTATCTAACCAGAAGTAAATCCAGACTTCTCTTTTAGCCAAATAACCTACTTTTGCCAAGCATTTTCTTGAGATTTCCTCTTGCAGGTTGTTTCAGGAAATGCAATCCATCGTCAACAATTTCAACAAAAGAAA
>CAZEQP010000180.1:0-6387 GCA_964514345.1 uncultured Candidatus Obscuribacterales bacterium | reverse complement strand
GCTCGGCGATGCTGGCGTCGAGTTTTTCCACAGCTATCTGACCGGAAAGGTCAATCAAATGCTGACGGAATTTGCCCAATTGTGCGCCTATATCGTCTATGTCACGCTGTTGTTTGCGCAGAGTGTATTCCATTTCAATTGATTTGGAATTGTCCATTGCTTTAGCGTCAGCCACCATCTTTTTCAAATCTTCAAAATCGGTATTGGCTGTTACAAGTTGTTTGTGTTTGATCTTGTAATCGCGATAATCACCCACCACTTGTTTGGCAGTATTGCGAATCATGTTGTAGAGCATGATTTGCTCTGCTTGTGAAATATTTGCTTTTTTGGCGCGGGCGCTTTCAGCCGTGCCTAGAATTTGTGAAAACACGTTGAATGAAAGGTTCTGCATCAGGTAAGTGCTCTGACTGGGAGCAATCATACCCATAGAACCGATACCGGTGTACATCACGGTGGACAATGTTTTCATCAAAATGGTGACAGTCTTTGACGGATCTGATGCCGGCATCAATTTTGCCAGAACAAAATTGATATCGGGAGAATTTTGCAAGGCGGCTTCCCACAATGCTGTCAGCTGTTCTTTTTCTATTTGCTGCTCTTCTGTGAGCTTGCTGTATAACTCATCTGTGGTGGGCTGCAGTGTGAGCGGGCTGGCATTGAGCATAGTGGCTTGATCCACCAGGCTGCCTTTGCCTGAGCCGTCGCCTGTAATTTTGGAATTCTTTACGCTGAATGTGCTTGTCAGTTCTTCGTTGTTGCCGCTTTCAAGCGGTTTGGGCACGAACTGATCTTTCACGACTGTAGCGTTCAGTGTTTCTTGATTGGAACCATCCTGGCTTACTTCAGTCGTCTTTTTTTCAGTCGGGTTATTTAGGGTGAGTGGTGCCAGATCTTGTTTTATTTCTTCAACAGGAGCCGGTGCTGCTTCTAAATCCAGTTTGTCATTGACCGGCAATTTGAGCGTGTTCTTTTTCATCCCGCCTGCAATAGCCATAGCACCAGATCCGGTGAAACCAGTTGCAAGTGCGAGCAAAGACAAGCTTGCTGCAAGACAGAGAAAACTAACTTTCAGTTTTCGGTTTTGAATCGAAATCATTTATGTAGATTACCTTTGAACCCTTCACTTTTTAATGACTGGGAAGTCGGCAAAATGTGCCTGCGCAGAGGAAGACTATAACACGATGCATCCTCTTTGAAAGTTAGCTTTATGAAATCTCTATGGCTTTAAGCGCCGTTTGGGGCAGGTAAGCTTAAAACTTGCTTATCTGCTTGACATGCTCTGTGAGCTGTACATTATTAGACCGACACAAACAAAAATGAATACCAGATGATCAAAAATCATCCAAATTGCATTTCCGGCTATGCCAAAGGTCATGATTGTCCATCCAAGATATATTACTTTGAATATGACTGCGCATACTGAAGCCATGAAGACCATTTTCAGCTGTTCGGCGCCTATTTGAGGTCCGGCTTGTCGCCCGCCTCTTGCGCTTGAATAATCATCATCCTCGTCATCGTCCATGGCACCACCGCCCAGCAGTCCGCTTTTAAGGCGGCGATCGCCGGGTTGACGACGATTTGCGGAGCGTCTGTCTTGAGGTCCTGAAGATGATGACGAAATAGAGCCTGCGGCCGGATGCGGCAGAGGAGGAGTGGACTCTCTTTGCGGCTGAGGCGGAGGAAGATAACTTTCTGCCGGTTGTCCGGGAGTTTGTAAAGGTTTTTGATTCGGCACTTCCGGTGTGGGGGCCGGTAAATTGGGAGGCTGGAAAGTCGGTTGGGGCGAGAACATTGCCTCACTTTGCTCGGCTGCCGGTTGTGGCGGTGTTTGCGCCAGAGATGCCAGCTGCGGTCTGGGCGAAGGAGCCGGTTGCGGCGGCGGAGGTGGAGCCGGAGCGGGTGTCGGTTGAGGCTGAGGAACCGGTTGTTGTACCGGTTGAGGGGCTTGTGCCTGGGGCTGTGGTTTTTCAGGCTTATCGTCCGGATGAGTCCTGGCCCTCAATAATGGTGATCTCAAAGCCGTTGCGTCTTCAAAATTTTCATCTTCATCCCAGTCATCATCATATTCGTCATAGCCGGATGTATCCAGAAGGCGCGAACGCAGTTTGGGCTTGCCCCCTTTGGCGCCCTGGTTTCCGGTGCTCTGACCGCCTGCGCTCGATTGTGAGTCGGCAGCCGGATTTACTGATGAAGACGCCGGTCTGCGGCGCACTCGCGGCATTCCGCCTGACGGTGCTGAGCCGTAATCGTCGTCATCGTCATCACCATCTCCAAGCAATGGTGAACGCAATTTGCTTTTGCCGCTTTGACCCTGACTTCGCCTGTCCGGTTGAGGTTCACTCCAGCTGTCGTCATCATCGATGTCGTCTTGCAAAAGTGGTGAGCGCAATTTAGTCTTTTCGCCCGGTGCTTTCGGTTTGGATGGTTTCACTCCGCGAAGCTTGGAAACATTAGGTTCATCTTCATATGTTTCCGGTTCTTCATATCCGCTCAAAAGAGGTGATTTTAGTTTAGGTCTTGGCTCGGTGCGTCTTTCAATGCGATTCCCGCATTCGCGACAAAATTGCGAATTATCTTCATTTGAAACCTGACAGACAGGGCATTGAATCATGCCGAAAACTCCAATTTACTTAAGAACAACCAGGTCAATCCTACCTTTTTATATGCCCCGTGCGCTAAGACCTGGCTAATTTTTGTCAAGACCATTACATGTTACTATCCATAAGGTCCATACTACTTGACTGCCGCTACTGGAGGCCCTGATCAGAATGCGACGTAATGGAAGTTCCTGTCTTGCTTTTACTCTTGCGCTTGCCACATTCATCTCAAGCGTTTTCACTCCAGTCATGGCTGCTGAGTCTAACGATCTAAATTTCAAAATTTATGCGCCTGACACTTTCAAGCCTCTGGGCGTGGATGCCAGCGCTCCTTCCCGGACAGATGAATCTGCCCCGACCCTTCAGGCTGAAAGTCCAAAACTGGACGAGACTTCTCCCACTGTGGATGCACCGGCCGAAACATATACCCCGGCTGTCCAGCCCAAGTTGAGCAATAGTGAGCCTGCCCAGGAAGAAGCTCCTGCTGCAAAAGGCGAAACAAAACTATTAAAAGGATATGCGCGTGTCGTTCCTGTTGGAACCAAGATTCCTATAATTATGGATACGGCAATTGACTCGGATACAAGCCAAGAGGGCGACGAGTTCACCGCACGCACCTCCGAAGACTTATCTATCGATGGCTCCACCCTTATTCCGGCCGGCTCGATTATCAAAGGCAGAATTGCTCAATTGAACCAGGCCAAGCATATGAATCGCTCCGGTTCTGTGGCTTTGAAATTTGATACAGTCACAACTCCTGATGAAAAACAAATAGCTCTGGTAGCCAATCTTGTTGCTCGTGGCGGAGTGGTTCACGCCCGTCGCGGATTGAAAGACATCGCATTCGATACAGGTACAGTGGCACTGCCCATGGCTGTTGGTCTTGGTATCGGCGCACTTGCTGCCGGAAGCTCGAACAACAATAACAGCAATGATTCAGGCGGAATGGGTCGCGCCGGTGGTGCCTTGATTGGTGCCGGTGTTGGTGCTGCCGTCGGTATCGCAATCTTGCTGGCTAAAAAGGGAAAACGGGTTGATGTCAGGCCCGGAGACGAGCTGAAAATAGAACTTGCCGAAGAACTCAATATGGGCAAGAGCATGTAGCTCGCCTTGAAACTACAGGGAAAACCCTTGTTTTGAACTGTTCAAAAGCACCGTGTCAAAGATGGTGTTTCCATTTATATTGAAAATTAACAGGCATTGTTGGTGGAAGCATCACCCCGGCTATGACAAGCGGGAACCCTGATACTTAAAGTGTTATACTGACTGTGCTTAATAATAGCTAAGAATATTAGATGGCGAAAAGAAAATGACCAGCTCTTCAAGAAATCCAAACGCACGCACCAACAGAGATCCGTCCACCGCAGGCTTCATGTCCATATTGCCCGGACTGGGACAGTTGTATAACGGAGAGACGCGCAAAGGATATTTATTTCTAGGCGCCGGTGCCATCAATTTATTGATGTTCCTTTTTCTGCTTTTCAATAATCAGATACTGGGCATGATTAGTAATTTCGGGCAGACATTTAATATTGCTCCCAACAAATTGCTACTTGGATCGATGGTGCAAATGACATTCGGTTCTCCGGTGTCGCTTATACTGATAGGGCTCTTCCTGGCTTTTATTGCCTATTCTATGCGTGATGCATATGACCATGCGGCGCGCTTGCAGCGCAAACATATATATGCCGATGCGGTTATGGAATTTCCTGAAGCCACCAGCGGCTCATATTTATTGCATGCCGCGCTTATGGCTTCTTGTCTTATTCTTGCTTTCTTCTTTTTAATTCCGCCACCGCCCAGAGTGCAGGTGACCGATATTGAATTCATTCAAAATCAAGAAGAACAAAAGAAAGAAAAAACATATAAAAGAAAAGCGGAAAAACATTCTGAGGATCGCGGCAAACACGATCCCACCAAGAAAATAACTCCGCCAAGTCCGGCTCCTAAAGCCGCTGAACAACCGCAGAAGCAGGCAACTCCGCAACCGCAGAAACAGCCTTCTCCCCAACCGCAAAAGCAGCCCTCGCCGCAGCCGATGAAACAACCATCGCCGCAGCCCAAGCCGTCGCCTTCACCGTCTCCGGCTCCGGCACCACGCCCCGAGCCTCGTCCGAGCCCGACACCGTCTCCGACTCCGCGTCCGTCTCCTTCACCAAGACCGGCTCCCAGTCCCACTCCGCGACCGATGGCTACAGCCACTCCTTCGCCCACTCCAACACCTTCACCTACGCCATCCAAGATGCCTTTTGCGATGCCCAATCCGTTTGCGGCTCCGGTGTCTTCACCTAAAGCGGCACCAAGTCCGGTTGCAGCTCCCATCACAATGGGCAAGGTAGGCGCACCGAGCGCTCCTGCGCCTAAAGTTGCCTCAGCTTTCACCAATGCTCAAGGCGGCATGCCGTCACCCATTTCGGTAAAAACCGAAGGCACCTCAGGTGGTGGTGGCAGAACAGCTCCAGCTCCCATATTTGCCGCCGGCGGCGGTGGTCCTAAAGGCAAGGAAGGCGGCGGCGAGCCCGGACCGGCTCCTGCTCCCACTCGTGCAGGCGGCGGACGCCCGGGCGGTACTGAAGGCGGTGGTTCTCCATTTGCTGCCGGTCCTGTTGTCCCGCGCGGCGGCGACGGCGGTTCTCCCGGCGGTGCCAGAGCAGGCTCACCTGGAGCGGGTGGAAAAGAAGGACATGATGGCAATCCGCCTCCAGGCTCCAAACCCGGGCGCCCCTCGGTCGGTGCCGAAAAAGATATTGACTTCGGTCCTTACATGGCAGACTTGCAAAGAAGAATCAAGCGCGCCTGGTTTCCTCCAAAGGGTAACGAAAGTAAACGGGTAGTTGTGGTATTCAAGGTGCACTCAAACGGCACGATGTCAAACCTGCGTCTTGTAACATCTTCAGGTGCTGCAATTGCCGACCAGGCTGCTTTGAAAGCTGTTGAAAATGCTGCTCCATTCAGACCGCTGCCCGACGGCGCTCCCAGCGATGTAGATATACAGTTTACATTCGACTACAACGTCTTTGCTGGTGGTGGAGTCGGCAAACTGCGTCGATTCTGATACACTTTTCTAAATGCTCTATGCGATTGGTATAGATAGCAAGAGTATGTAATTTGAGTCAGGAGAAGGCATGGAAAACAAATTTCTAACTTACTTTATCCAATTCATGATCGCTGATTGGTTTGCTTCCATTCCTATTACCATCTGCTCGGTCGCCACAGTCGCAGTTGTTGTAGAACGCTGGATGTACTACAACCAGAATAAGCGCGATGTGACCGCTTTCATTCATCAGTTGCAACGCGAATTGGAAAACAACAACTTGCAAAAGGCGCAGCAAAACTGCAGCCGCCTGGGCGGAGTGATAGGCGAAGTGGCTGAGGAAGGTGTTCGACTTCTGGCAGAGCAGAAAGAAGATTTCTCAAAAGCTTTCGACATCACTGTCTCTCTTGTTTCACGCAAACTGGAAAAACACCTTGCCATACTTGGTACCATCGGAGCCACCAGTCCTTTCATCGGACTGTTCGGAACGGTGGTTGGGGTTGTGTTCACTCTGGACGAACTGGGCGCTTCCGGCGGCGGTACTTCAACAGTCGTAGTCGGTGTTGCTAAAGCGCTTATCGCGACAGGTTACGGTCTTATAGTCGCCATCATGGCGGTTATTTTCAATAACTGGTACACCAACACAGTCAAACGTTTCAACGATGACTTCCAACTTTTGAAACTGTTATTCCTGAGCTTCGCCTCTGCCGAAGGTGCAGAGTCACACTAAGGGGTAACGTCTCATGTCGATGGGTG
>CAZEQP010000179.1:0-6389 GCA_964514345.1 uncultured Candidatus Obscuribacterales bacterium | reverse complement strand
AATCGGCGATTGTACAGGCGACATTGTGGAGAAGACTTTATTTGTAACAAGAGTGCGGACACCAAAGAATGAAATTGTTTCAATTCCCAATGCCCAGATTTTGAACACAAATATTATGAATTATTCTGTCCATGCCAGAACAGGCACTTTGACTGTTTATACATCAGTCACTATCGGTTATGAAGCGCCCTGGCAACAAGTGCAAAATTTGCTCATCGATGCCGCTTCGTCCACTCCCGGAATAGAACAGGAGCCAAAACCCTATGTTTTGCAGACTTCGCTCGACGACTATTATGTGTCATATCAGATAAACGCTTGTACAAAACTGGCAAACGAATTACCGACTGTTTACTCTAATTTGCACAGACAAATCCAGGACAAGTTCAATGAAGCCAATGTGGAAATCATGTCACCACAATATATTTGTCTGCGCGACGGCAATTTGACCTCAATACCGATAAATTATATGCCGAAAGATTACAAACAACCGCCATTTATGGTCGAAATGAACCAGACACCGAAAGCTTAGTATCTTCTGCTGATTACAAGTTTGCACATACGCGGCGGACCGCCAGCATCAAAGCCGAATTGGAATTGGGCGCCCTGCCTGTCATAGTGATATGACTCGCCTTTTCCTTTTATGTCTGTGGCGTGAAAACTTTCATTGCCGAAACTGTCTTGCATGTCTTTCTTTTTGATACCGGCCCTGGTGTTAAGGTCCACTTCTATGACTGATACCAGATTTTCGTCGTTTTTATCTTTCCACAAACTTATCGATTTAAAAGGACCATCCTTATTTTTGAATGTCCATTTGGGAAACTTGCCTGAGTCCGGCTTCAGTTCTTGCACCAGAGCTTCGACCTGCTCTTTTTTGAAGGGTCGGATTTTTTGCAGCTTCTGACAGAAAGCAAATACATCACCGGTTGCCTGGTTGTTTATCTGGGCATCTGAGGCTGTTGCAGGAGCAGCGCCTAATAAAAGGATAGTGAAGATTAGCAGTACGACTGTTTTTGGCACAAATTGTTCCTAAATCGACAAAAATTCTAATCAAGTATAGCGATTATAAGCGCTTGATTAAATAAGTTACTTTTGCCAAGCGGACTTGAAATTTCCATGTTATCAAATAAATATGCCACTCCAATCAGTCGGTGTTTAATAACTAGAATAGAGGTCCCCGTGAATAGATTCTTCAAACCACTGCAAGCCGCAGTGCTGCCAATTTTTGCTATGTTTTCAATTGTCGCCACAACGGGGGAAGCGCAAGCGAAAGTCGATAAAGAAGTGCTCAAATTAAACGGGGCGGGAATTGCCGTCCCCAGTTTGAAATGGGCTGATTCTGAAGTCGCTCCCAGAGCCGTCGTGCTTGGCCTGCACGGTGGTGTGCAGCATGCCGGCAATTTCACCGAATTAGCCGAGAAGCTGGCTTCTAAAGGCATCATATTTTATGCCATAGACTTCCGCGGACACGGTGTCTGGCTCAAAGAATCCGAAAAACGCCCATCTGTGGCTTATGACTCGACCGCCCGCGACCTTGTGCCCCTGGTAGCACAGATTAGAGCCAAACACCCGCTATTGCCCGTATTCTGCGTGGGAGAAAGTCTGGGTGCGGCTATGGCTATAAAAGCTACAGCCAATAATCCCAAACTTTTCGATGGTCTTATTTTAGCCAGCTGTGGTGCCGGTCCGGCCACAAAATATCATATAGCAGCCACATTTAAATCAATAGGCTCAGGCATCAAAACTCTGGGTCGGACTGTCGATATCGCCCCACACATCACCGATATGTCGGACGATGAACGCAGCAACAAACAGACACTGACTGATCCGCTTATCCGCAGCAAACAGAGCCTCAAAGATTTGCTTGTAAGCGTCAATTTCTTGCATACTTCGCACAAACTGGCTCCCAAGCTGGACAAAGACTTGCCGATTCTGGTACTGCAAGGGGAGGACGACCACATAGTTCAACCCGAGTCGACAAAAGCTTTATTTAGAAAAATGGGCTCTAAGAAGAAGTCAATTGCTACATTTCCCAAGTTCGGACATTTGCTAGTCACCAACTCATACTTAAAACCGGAAGTAATTAAAACTATCGGCGATTGGTTGACCGAGCAACAGAAGCAGATCGCCCCGGTAGCAACAGCCGCCAAGCGTCCGGACGGCACTTAAGGAAAGGCTGTATAATCTCTCCTTACTGAGATGGAGATTCAGTCTCTCATGAAATGGCGTCTTTTAGTTTCGCTTCTAGCATCCGGAATTGCTGTCGGGATAATTCCTGCAACAGCCAAAGATATCGACTTGAAAAAAGCCGGTCGTCAGGAAAAATGGCTCTGGGCTTTTGATTCTATCTCAGGTAAAACACCCAGCACAGACGAAAAATACAAAGCATACAAAATAGTGCAAGATGAAGAAGCTGGTCTGGACAAGATTAACAATGTCCAGGCTGCCGTTTCATCCATTCAGTTCGTAGATTTTTACAGACGGGCAGGCGATCATGTCACTGCCCGAGCCAAAGAAATAAAAGCTCTGGGCAAAATAGAGACCGCTGCCGCCGCCCCTGATGTCACTAATGCTGAATTGACTAAACTGGCTCAAGCGGCTCAGAAAATGGCAGGCTTTCATCTGGACAAAGGCGTGGCCTTGAACAAAAGCGAAGCGGATCGCGCCGAGGCGCTTTTTTTGTCGGCACTGAATATTGGAAATAAACTTCCAGTAAAAGAAATGCAACGCTCTCAGGGATATCGATCGCTTATTAAGTTTTATTTGGAAAACAACAAACCGGCAAAAGCAAATACTTACACAAAAGAATTATCTGGATTAATGAGTGGTGCTCCTTTTGTGGCATATCCTGCCGACCAGGAATCTGAGCAGCCTAAACATCGACCTTGTCCTGCTTGCGGCAGAGGCTAATATGACAGTCAAGATTGGACTGCAAGCCATGCCAGCCGAAGATTTCAGACAGGCCGCGCTGCCGCTTTTTATGAATGAACAGGTGGAAGTGCTTGAATGGTCATTCGACGCCAACTGGTCATTATTAGAATCAGAATCAGATAAGCCTTATCCAGCCTGGTTTGAAGGTTTAATTGATACTTTCAGTCAGGAAAATATTTTGCTGGGACATGGATTTCGTTTTTCCACACTTTCAGCCGAAACGACACCATTTCAAAAAATCTGGCTAGAAAAGCTGGAGGCTGAATGCGAAAGACGAAACTATTTGCACATAAGCGAACACTTCGGATTCTTTCAGGCCGGCGGTTATTTTGACGGCGCACCATTACCGGTGCCGTATACGCAAGAAGCCGTGCAAGCCGGACGCGACAACCTGGCAAATATCAGCCGCTTATGTCAAAAATCTGTGGGACTGGAAAATTTGGCTCTGGCTTTCAGCGCCTCTGAAGCCCGCAACCAGGGCGCCTTTTTGAGAGATTTATTGCAAGAGAAAGAGAATTTTCTATTGCTGGACCTCCATAATTTGTACTGCCAGCTGGTCAATTTTAATATGAAAGCTTGCGACCTCTTGACACTCTATCCTCTGGAAAAAGTCCGTGAAATCCATATTTCAGGAGGTTCAGATAGTCCGTCATGGTCGGGCAAGAGAAATGCTATACGCAGGGATACTCATGACGGACCTGTGCCGCCTGAAGTATTCGAGCTCTTGAATGAGGCGTTGCCTTTATGCCCCAATCTTGAGTTCGTGATACTGGAGCGCTTAGGAAACACGATGGAAGGCCAAGAGGATCTGGAGCAATTCAGAGCCGATTACAAAAAAATGTTTGACACTGTGAAAGGAAATTAGATCATGATTGGACACGATGAACCGGATTTGGTGTTATTTCAAAGAGAACTGGTCAGCGCGTTGAGCAGCAAAGATTCTCCTGAGAAAATCATTGAAACATTAAAGAGCAATCCCAAGCTAAACTCGTTTAGAAATTACATAAACACATTCGACGTGGATATGGTGCATGTGGCAAATGAGCTGGTGCACAAATGGGGCGCTAAATCTTAATCACCACTTTGCCGAAGTGAGCTTGCGAATCCATGTATTGGAACGCTTTCACGGCATCTTCGAATTTGAACACTTTATCGACGACCGGTTTCAGCTTATGCAGTGAAATGGCTCGATTCATGTCTTCAAACATTTCACGCGAACCGACATAAATGCCCTGCAATCGCAGTGTTTTCATCAATACATTTATCGGGTTGAAATCACCCTGATTATTGGCTAAAACACCGATGACGCTTACATGGCCACCAACCCTGGTGCACATAACCGATTTAGCAAGAGTTCCGGCACCACCAAGTTCGACTGTCAAATCAACACCACGTTTTGCCGTGAGCGCAAGCACTTCTTTTTCCCAATCAGGCTTTTCTTTGTAATTGATCAAGTCTTTTTTGTCGAGACCGAACTCTTTGTGCAGTCTCTCTAATTTTTCATTGCTGCTTGATGTAACAATGACTCTTGCTCCCATCATTTTGGCGAATTGTACAGCAAAGATTGAGACTCCGCCTGTTCCTAATGTAAGAACAGTGTCTCCGGCTTTGATTTTGCCTGTGTGAATCATGCCATTCCAGGCGGTGACAGCAGCGCAGGGAAGTGTCGCCCCCTCTTCAAATGAAAGATGCTCGGGTAGATGAACAAGGCCTTCTTGATCAAACACAACAGACTCAGCGAGCACTCCATCTATAGCGCCACCAAGGGCGGTTTTACCGATTTCGGCGTTGATTTCGCCGCCGATCCAGCCTTGCATAAAAATACCGGCGACTCGATCACCGACTTTTACTCTGGTGACATCTTCGCCAGTTTCGACAACTTCACCGGCTCCATCCGAGCAGGGAATAAGAGGCATCCCGCCAGGGGTGGTGGATCCTTCGTACAATTTTGCGTAATGTCCCTTTACAACAAGCAAGTCTCTGTAATTTAACGAAACTGCCTTAATTGCCACCCGCACTTCATGACGTTTCAAAGCGCCAGTCTCACGCTCTGAGCTGTTCAGCTTTTCAACAACTGGTTCTTTGCCCAGTTCGACAACTTTTACTTTGGACTGCACTAATGTGGTCATGCCAATATCCTCGCCAGCTACGGGTGTTATAGGTGGATTAGTATATCGCATGCAATAATCGAATTAGGGGTCGAATTAGCATGAGAAACTCATGGCGCCATGCTAGCAGCTAAACTACTTCTGTCATTAATCATCATCGGTGTGATGATGCTAGGCATCTCCGGATTCGCATCCAACCTAAATCAATTTGGATGGACCGCTCTGTCACTAACACTTTTCGTTTTCATCTCAAGTATCTGCAAACTGCTCAGATCAAACAGCGTGAAAACAATCTATTTGTGCCTGACTCTGGTGGCATCCTATCTCGTTTTTTGCAGTGTATATTGCTGGGTCAGCCCGGTTTATGCAATCTATGACAAATTCTACACGCTCGTTTACGGAGAGAATTATTCTTCTTCAATTGGATGGATTGGAATGTTTTTCTGGATTGGTTTTATATTAACTACAACAGCTGAGTTGTATATGAAGCCCGAGCAAAAACTTTCAATTTTTTGGAAAGTTTATGCTCTTCTGGCTGTAGTAAATATACTTTCCATAATAGGCTTTGGATTAAATTCGCTATCAGCAACTAAGTTCTATACAGTCTAATGTCGGGCGAGAAAACCTGTTTAGGTCCATAGATCTGGTTTAAACCAGTCTTTTTTATTAGATATGGGAATTCCACCATTGCCCCAGCAGGTCCAGTTGGGTATTGTCGTAGTAACCCCAACGGCATCCCGGCATCCCGACCCCCCAACATTAAACAGTGGTGATTACTATGAGCGGAGAAAATTTTGATGTAGCCAGAGCCGACGTTGGCGGTGGAACCCAAGTCTTTAGCCGAATTGAAGGGCCTCAGATCAATTACATAGAGTCGCAAGTGGCTTTAAGCTCGACCGAACGACGGGGCGTGGACGGAGTGGCTGCAGGCAGAGCCGGGTCAACAATGTCCCTGGATCGGATGACTGAAAGCGTAACTCAAATGAGAAACAGCCTGCTGGCAGGGGACATGGCTGGATTCGGCGAACAGATGAAGCAACTGGGAAATATTAATTCAAACGATTTAAAATCAATTGTCCGACAGCTTCAGCCCGCGTTTGAAGGAACAGGAATCAATCTTCGCGTAGCTGAACAAGGCGGTACTGCAAGACTGCAAATATCGCGTATGGTGAACGACAGAGGTGAACAGATTGTCGGAACAAATGGAAAACTCCAGACATTCTCATTTACCCCCGGCAGTGAAAATCCCAGAGTTAGATTAACTACTCGCGGAGCAAATAGCGGAGCAGGTAGTCATATTGACCTGACCCCCAAATCTTGATCCATTTCAAGTGGACGATTGACCAAAAATCA
>CAZEQP010000178.1:0-6401 GCA_964514345.1 uncultured Candidatus Obscuribacterales bacterium | reverse complement strand
CAAAACGTTCAATTTTTTATCATCTAGGTGAGCTACTGCAAACATGGTGGTTCCCAGAGTCCCTGTCGCTCTTGCCGAGTCGAGTTGTTCGATAAGTCCCGCCGTGTCTATACGCATAATAGCTAATCCTGGATATACTAACGCTTTATCGGACGTGCTTTCCCGGCAATAGTCAGCCATTACGGTCAGATTCTGAGCGGTGGATGCATAAGTCATCGGATTGAGCGTATCTATCCAGCCGTTTGCCACCCAGGTTTCCCACTCTTGTTGAATGGCGCCAAGTCGCATTCTTCTTGGAAATGCATACACAGCGGCTGATATTCTCAGTCCGGGCTTGAGGCTATTCACCAGTTCTCTAGTTTCTTTTACAAAGCTGCTTATCTGATGAACTTTCCATGCCATAAACACTTCGCGTGTATTTTCATCGAGACGATCCAGATTGAGTCCGGTTTCACGCTCAAACTTCTGGCGAGACAGCCAGTTGAAGCCCATTTCTGAGCCTCTGTTATTAAAAGGATAACGGATATAATCAAGTTGGATTCCGTCGAGCGGATATTTACTGATCACTTCAGTAATCAAGTCCTTCACATACTGTCTGCATTCCGTACTGGAAGGATCGATCCAGAATTCGGTTTGTTTTGGTGGTACCAGTGTTCCGTTTGAATAAGCCATAGCCCAGGTGATGCCGTGTCTTGTAAGTACCGGACCGGGATAATCGGCTTCTTTGCCTATGATTGGATTGTGACGCATATTGCCCACATTGAAGATCCACAACCAGGCATGTATTTCCATGCCGTGTTTTTTCGCTTCTTTGACTGCGGTACCAAGCGGATCCCAACTCAAAGTCTCCGGGTTTTGATCCGTCAGCTTGCTTGGATACATGGTGAAGCCGGCATTATTAGTCTCAAAATAAATGACATTGATGCCTGAAGCTTTTAATCGGGCGATTAAGTCGGCCATACCTTTGGCATTTTTGGTGGCAACGATGGTGCCGCGATCCAGCCACACCGAACGAGCTTCCACCGGTCTTACAGGCATGGCCTGCCCGAATGAAAGGGCATATAATTCGCGTGCTTTGCCCAGATGTTCGTCGGCTTCCTGAAAGCGACGGTCTTTATAATAGGAGTGAAATTGTTTTGCTTCTTCCTGAGCTTTATTGAAACTGTTTTCAATCTGGCTTATGGGCACGGCAAATTCGGCTTGTTTGGCTGTTTTTATCGCCTCGTCCGTTCTGTTGAACAAGAAAGTCAGCTCTTCGCTTATAGTCTGATACTCGGCAAAACTTATTTGCACCGCCGCTTCTTGCGTGATGCCGGGGGAAATTTCATCCAGAGTCATAGCCAAGAAACGGGCATTGGCAGTGATTTCTCCTTGCACACCCAGCACCCATCCCAGATAAGCCGCTTGCCCTTTTTTAGCGATGGCAACCGCCGGAGTGGAAGAGGCATCTTGCTCTTTCCACACCGCTAATTTCTTTGCCTCAGGTGCCGCTACCAGATTTGCCACCATGGTGCCCACGGCAAAATCTTCGGCCATGGGTAAGGGAGTATCGGTCCAGACTAATTTATAACGTGATTTGAATGTCTGCTGTTGATTGACCGTAACGCCGGCCAGTGCCGAAAGTGCCTGTGCACGGCTGGACTGTGCACCGCCTCCGTCCATGACGATTATTTTTCCGCCGTTTTTGCAATAGTCGCTTATGCCGTTCAATGTTTCTTGGCAAACGTCCACACATAAAGGAATGATCACCGCTTTGTATTTGCCCAGACCGGTTCTGCCTGTGGCGGCATCGGCTTCTCCTATTTCATCGAAATTAAGATTGGCATTGTGCAGGACATTTTTAAAAAGATTATAGTCGTCGTCATAAGTGCCAAGATGCTGCTCTTGATAGGTGTTTATATTAGTGGTGCTTTTCAGTACTGCAAGTGGTGTTGCGTTTTTGGCATCAGCCGACTTAAGCGAGAAAGCCAGACCAAAAACAAGCAAACAAATGGTTGCAGTAACTCTTAAAAGCGCTTTCAATCTAAATAGTCTCCTTAGCGTCTTGATTTTGCCAGTCTGTCCAGTTCTCTTTTTGTGTCTCGCTTGGCAATGCTTTCGCGTTTGTCGTAAAGATGTTTTCCTTTACCCAGGGCTAAGTCTACTTTGACCCAGTTCTTCTTGAAGTAAAGCTTAAGCGGAATAAGGGTTAATCCTTTCTCCTTAGTCTGTGACTTGAGTTTTAAGATTTGCTTTTTGTGAACCAGAAGGCGTCTTTTACGCAAAGGTTCATGATTGAAGCGATTGCCGAATTCATATGCGGCGATATTGCAGTTGTATAGCCAGACCTCCCCGTTTTCGATACGCGCAAATGCATCCATCAGGCTGGCTTTGCCCTGTCTTATCGACTTTACTTCTGTTCCCACAAGCTCGATACCGGTTTCGATTGTGTCGACAATAGTGTATTCATGCCGTGCACGCTTGTTCTGGGCAACAATTTTGATGCCTGAATCTTCTTTTTTCTTTTCTGTTTTATTAACGGATGGCATTAGGTATATAACTTCAATCGGACAAAAATTTAGCGCGAATCACTAACTGTACCAGACCGTGTTAAGATCTTTTCAAGAGGATAAGGGCTTATAGAACTGTGATTAAGATAGTCCCATTTTTTCCCAATGATGCTGCTCAAGTTCGGGCTCTTTTGCGTTATCAGGAAGAGCCGGTCCCCTTTGATGCGTTTGTTTCGGAAGAAAGGGTGATTGCAGCTAAGATGAGCTTCTGGCAACATTGGGTGCCAATCGCTTTTCACCGAACCACATCTGTTTATCTGGCCAAAGAAGACAACACAATCCTTGGTCTTATTGCTCTGGACCCTCTGGGCAAATCGAATCATACCTGGCAGGTCAATCAACTGGTGGTTCATCCCCGTCACCGCGGACGCGGCATAGCGGAGGAATTATTGAGATATGCACTTGCCCTTTTCGGCGGGCAGGGCATCAGTCATTTTTTATGTGAAGTGTCCAATCAAAACAGCTCAGCCATATCCTTATTAGTTTCATGCGGATTCAGACGCTGTTCAAGAATCACTTATTACCAGGTGCCTATCGACTATTCGCCACTTGAAGCGCAGTATGGAGATTCTTATTCAGATTACAGTGCTTTCCGTCTTGCTCAACCGGCTGACCGGGTGAAAATTCATGATTTGCATCAGGAGATTCTTTCACTTGACGCTCGTCGCATTTTTAACCTGGTTCCGGATGACTACCGTATAAATGAAGTGAAAATGGACAAGTCTCGTTTCAAACTTGAACAAAACGAGTTGTACTGGGTGGCGGAAGAAAGCGAGCGCAAAGTCATTCCGTGTGCTGCCAGAGTGAAGGCCTCAAAAAACGGGGACCGTCTCATAGAGTTTTATGTCAATTCAGGCTGGTCTCACCTGGCCACAGATCTGATCAATTTTGTCATAGGCACGACTGTCAAAGCTCAAATGCAGGGGATGGTCGTTATCAAGGTATTTGATTTTCAAGACAATGTGACCGCCTCACTGGCTGAGCTTGGGCTTGAGCCCAGTGCCACTTGTTATCTTTTGGCTAAAGAGCAATGGATGAGAGCCAAAAAGAAGAAACGATTACGGCTGGATCCCACAGTCACTTTGCCGTCGATTGGAAAACCGGCTGTCAACATTCCCTTCTTAGGTCCGGTCGGCGCCGATTCTTAATAAAATTCAAGCTTAAAAGTGCCACGATTTGCGACGCATTTGTAAAGTATATAGAAATATTCGGCAACCCGGGCGTATCCAAATTGTGGCAGGATCTGCTACTCTTTCCCTGATTTGCTATGAGCCCGTTGCCTTAGAAATCGCAGCCAGTTGAGGCTGAGTGGCGGGCGTACTTCAGAATTCAGGAGATCGTGGTGCCTACCATTAATCAGCTTATTCGCCGTGAAAGACAAAAGGTCACTTTCAAAACCAAGTCGCCGGCACTTAAATCTTGCCCCCAGCGTCGTGGAGTCTGCACACAAGTGAAGACCACCACACCAAAGAAGCCTAATTCGGCTCTTAGAAAAATTGCCAGGGTGCGCCTGACCAACGGCATGGAAATTACCGCCTACATTCCGGGGATCGGTCACAACCTTCAAGAACACTCAGTTGTGCTTGTAAGAGGCGGAAGAGTAAAGGATCTGCCCGGTGTGCGTTATCACATTGTGCGTGGAGCACTTGATACAGCCGGTGTCAAAGACCGTATGCAAGGCCGCTCAAAATATGGTGCCAAACGGCCTAAAGCCGGCGCCGCAGCCGCCAAGAAAAAGTAAGTCTATAAAGTAATTCGGAGAAAAGTTCATGTCCAGACGTTCGGCCGCCATCAAAAGAGTGCCACCACAAGACCCTGTTTACGACAGCCAGCTTGTGCAGCGCTTCGTCAACCGCATGATGCAACGCGGCAAAAAGAGTACAGCTCAGAATCTGTTTTACAGTGCTCTCACCCTGATTCAAGAGAAAACTGCTCAAGAGCCGCTTGAAATTTTCAACAAAGCAGTTAAAAACGTCACCCCTCTGGTTGAAGTTAAAGCCAGACGTGTCGGCGGCTCCACCTATCAGGTTCCTGTTGAAGTAAAAACTTCAAGAGGTGTGGCCCTGGCAACTCAGTGGATCATCACCAACAGCCGCAAACGTGGTGGCAGATCCTTTGCCGAGCGTCTCTCAGCTGAGCTCATCGATGCTTCAAATGGAGCCGGTGCTTCAGTTAAGAAGCGCGACGATACTCACAAAATGGCCGAAGCCAACAAAGCGTTCGCTCATTATCGCTATTAATTAATCCGGCTTAAACTACTGTTTATTGTAAAGATAAAAGTGCCAATTTCTAAACGAAAAATGCATTTTCTCTTGTCCTTATAATTAGTTGTGATATTTTCAAGAGGTTGTCGTCGGTGAATCTTTGGACACTCAAAACTGTTCTGTCCGAAGATTTAGGATATAAAGGAATACTTAGATGGTTATGGAAATCGCTAGCGAAAGGAAGCACCCGGTGTCAAAGAATCAATTAAGTCAAATACGTAATATGGGAATCGCCGCTCACATCGATGCCGGCAAAACCACTACGACCGAAAGAATTCTTTTCTATTCCGGTTTGATACACCGCATGGGCGAAGTCCATGAAGGCACCTCAGTCACCGACTGGATGGACCAGGAACGCGAGCGCGGTATCACAATCACCGCCGCTGCCATTTCAAGCAAATGGAAAGACAAACATATCAACCTTATAGACACTCCCGGACACGTCGACTTCACTGTTGAAGTTGAGCGCTCGATGCGCGTGCTTGATGGTGTGGTCATAGTACTTTGTGCCGTCGGCGGCGTACAGCCCCAGACTCAGACAGTCTGGAAACAGGCCAATCGTTATTCGGTGCCCCGCATGGTTCTGGTCAACAAAATGGACAGAAACGGTGCCGATTTCTTCAAAGTAGTGAACCAGGTCAAAGAAAATCTGCCCGGCATGCACAGCACCTGGGCTAACGCTCACCCTATTCAAATCCCCATAGGAGCTGAAGGTCAGTTCATGGGTCTTATCGACCTGATTGAAATGAAAGCCATCTTTTATGAAGAAGATGATCCGCTGGGCAAAAAGATTTCGGAAGGTCCTATCCCCGCCGATTATATGGATGAAGCCAAAAAATGGCGCCACCAGCTGGAAGAAGCCGTCATCGAAACAGACGACGCTTTGATGAACAAATATCTGGAAGGCCAGACAGTAACAAACGAAGAGATGAAAGAAGCTCTTCGCAAAGCAGTTTGCAACAATCAAATTATTCCGATGCTCTGCGGCTCGGCTTTCAAAAACAAAGGTGTGCAAGCTTTGCTTGACGCCATCATCGATTATCTGCCTTCTCCCATAGATGTGGAATCAATCACCGGTTTCAATCCGGATGGTGAGGAAGAAACCAGAAAATTCGATCCCAAAGAACCGCTTTCGGCCCTTGCTTTCAAAGTAATGAACGATCCCTTCGTGGGCAAACTGACATTCATCAGAGTTTATTCAGGAACCCTCACCGCCGGTTCTTATGTGTACAACTCAACCAAAGGCAAACGCGAACGCATCAGCCGTCTGGTGCAATTGCAAGCCGACCAGAGAACAGATGTGCAAGAAGCTCTTGCCGGAGACATCGTTGCCGCCGTAGGTCTTAAAGACACTACGACTGGTGACACATTGTGTCTGGAATCGAGCCCCATCATTCTTGAAGCTATGAAATTCCCCGAGCCTGTCATCTCGGTTGCCATCGAGCCCAAAACCAAAGGTGACGCCGATAAACTGGGTATGGCTCTTGGTCGTCTGGCTGAAGAAGATCCCACCTTCAAAGTATCGGTTGACCATGAAACCGGACAAACAATCATCGCCGGTATGGGTGAACTTCACCTGGAAATCATC
>CAZEQP010000177.1:0-6425 GCA_964514345.1 uncultured Candidatus Obscuribacterales bacterium | reverse complement strand
CTATCGGTAGTAGAGTATTCTCAGTCGAAAATTTGAAAAACAACCGAATATTTATTAGTCTGTAACTGCTTCTTGGCTTCTTTCGGGGCTTTTGTCCAGCAGCAGTTTCCAGAAAATTTTCAAGGCTTTCCCTCAAGCCTTGGATTTTGTTCGCCGCTTATCAAGCCGTTCTCCCCATCGTTTATATAGGAAGGAATCACTAACATATGCAACAAACCGACGCCAAAGACGCCATCCAAACTGTAATTGAAATGGTTAAAGATGAGGTTAAGGAAGTGAAGCCTCACGACTATTCATATAGATACTGGGAGTCGACCCAAGAAACTCTTGTCGGGTTGTACGGCAAGAGAGATTCGTCCTCCGGTCAGCCCGTAGAAGACGTAAACGGCATTATATATAGAGTGGCTATATCCACTGCTATAGCTGAACTTAAATATGTATTGAGTCCAACTGAAATCATCGCACTGGATCTGGATGCTGCCCTGGATCATCCTAAAGTTCTTAATTGGTCGGCAACTTTTGCCGATCATATAGGCAATCAAAAATTCTGGGCCAACACTCCGGCTAATATCAACGCCGATCCGCAAGTATCCCTGGATGTTCTCAAATACTGGGCTAACGGCAAACTGGCCGGTATGAAAGAAGATCAGATCTGGCTGCGCTCGGAAGAATTGCGCAAAGCTTTTATCGCTAAGAACTTCAATAATCTATCCGAACAAGAAATTGCCATGGGACAGTTGGCCGCCAACCTCAGAGGAAAAGGTTGCCTGGCTGCATGCGGTGTCGCTTATGTAGAGGACAGTCTGGAAGGCATTCAGGAAGCAGCGCGCATCGAAGCTCTAGCAGCAAAAGCAGCCATGGGAATGGGTTTAAACACCTCCACATTGAGACCGTGGTCATCAATTATTTCAAATGGTGCGGCCGCTTCAGGTCCTGATCGTTTTTATGAAAAGACCATTGCCAAAGCGGTGGAAGCAGTGGCTCAGGGCGGACGTCGCGGAGGAGCGCTTATCGAGTTGCGCAATTCGAACCACCCCGACATATTGTTCTTCATCGACAAGAAAAAATTGACGCCACCACCCTCGATGGCTAAGCTTTATGACCAGCTGGTTAAGGAAGTTCCTTCCAAAACTAAAGAAGACAAACTTTCTTACAAGAAGCGCATCATGAAAATGGCCGAACAAAAGTACGGCGAACAATATGCGCTATACATGGAAAAACAAAACTATCTCAAGAACACCAATGTAACCGTACTGGCCATGCCAGGTTTCATGGAAGCCGTTGAAAGCAGAACCTTCGTTCCTGCCATGTTCATGGATAAAACCTGGACCGGCAGCATTTATGATCCGCGCCAGGTGGTGCTGGATGAAAAAACGGGCATGCCCAAAGTCAATCGTTTGACCAAAGAACCTGTTTTTGAAGAATACTCGGTCGATATCAAAAAATTCCCCGAGGCTGTTGAAGCGGCACGTAAACTGAAAAACGCCATCGTTGAAATCACCGATCGTTATGTGAAAGTGCGCGGTCATTTCTTTGCACCGGAAGTCTTCCAGCGCGTGGTTGAAGGGATGCGCGACTCAGGCGAGCCCGGCATCGGCTTCTACGAATCTATTAATGCCGGCAACGCCAACGATCATGTTTATGATCTGAACACCTGCAATCCTTGCGGTGAGCAGTTCTTGCCTGCCGGTCCCGGCAAAGACGGACGCTTTTACATGGGCAATTGCAATCTTTCATCAGTGCATGCGGCTCATCCTGATTTCTGGAATCCTGACGGAACATACAACATGGCTCAAATGAAGTCTGTAGCTAAAGTCCAGCAGCGATTCATGGATAACGTGACAGATGTGAGCTGGTATCCGATTCCTTTCCAGAATATGACCGCTCGTATGGAACGTCGTAATGGTGGCGGATTTGCCGGTATCGCAGAATATCTGTCACGTCTTGGAGTCAGCTTCGGCAGTGAAGAGGGGCTGAAAGCAACTGAAGTTTTGTTCCGTCAATATACACGCGCTTCAGTGGAAGCCTCGATGGAATTGGCCAAGGAGCGCGGTGTTTATCCTCTCTGGGAAGGAAGCAAATTTCACAAAAAAGGTTTGAGGGTGCGCAACACCTGCATGACCAATAACGCACCCACAGGCACTCTTGCTCAAGCTTTGCAAACCAGCTGGGGTGTGGACCCCCATAACGGCATTGTGTTCAGCAGAAAAGTGCGTTCGCGTTTTGTCGACTTCGTTGCTCCAGGCTTCAAAGAACTCATGGAAAAACACGGCGCCTGGCCTGAATCGCAAGAAGAACAAAATGCTTTGATGCAAAAAATCAGAGTCAATCACAAGTCTTGCAAGGGAATAGCAGAAGTACCTGAAGCTGTGCAAAAGGCTTTCCCAATCCGCGTCGAAGTGGAACCGGAAGCTTACATCAAACATCTTGCTGCCATTCACAAAGGCGCCGACGAGTATCCGGAAGCATTCAACTCTGTTTCGAATACTTGCTCGATTCCGCTGGATTCAAGTGAAGAAGCAGTGGCCGAGGCATGCATTCTGTCCTGGAAACTTGGTGTCAAAGACATCACTTTCTATCCGGACGGCAGCCGCTTGAGCCAGCCGGTGGAAAAAATAGCCAAAGAAGACTACGATCGCGAATCGGATTTGCTCTCACTTCTGGGTCACCAGGAAAGACGCCACATCAACAACGACGAAACTCTGGGTCAAAACTACAAAGTGAAAGTTGGCTCTCCTGAAGGTGGCGCCACACTTCATGTTAGTCTCAACCATGAAGCCGGCAGACCGGGTGAATTGATTGAAGTGTATGCACGCATGGGCAAACCGGGAGCTATCGAATCAGGATTGTTTGAAGCTGTAGGCAGACTCTCTTCTGCATTCTTGCAATACGCAGCCGAACTCGGCGAGGAAGAAAGAGCTAAAGCTGAAGAAACAATCGTGAAGCAGCTCGTCAACATTCAGTCCGGATATCCTGCATTCTTCAAATTTGCCGACTCTGAGAAAGCTGTGGTGGTTCAATCACCTTGTGACGGACTGGCTAAAGCGATTCAAAATTACAGAAAGACTCATCCGAATACATCAAGCATAACCAATTCGATGGAGCTTCCAGTTTTGAAATTCGACCCACCTCAGGGTCAAGCTCAGACCGACTGTAAAACAGAAGAGCCCTCTCTAGCCAAGCGAACTGCTCCTTGTAGCAAATGCGGCGGCGAATCCTGGCTCAAGATTGACGGCTGCAATGTCTGCCAGTCTTGCGGCTATTCAAAATGCGGATAAGCAGCCTAACTAAGTTTTCTTAGTGCCCTCCTCCAAGTTTAAAAGCCTCCGTTGCAAAATGGGGGCTTTTAAATTTGCTAAGCTTGAAGTATGGCCAATGCACAGAACATAGTTAAACAGAACGTCGAAGGTGCATTCTTTGTTGATCAAACTTGCATAAGTTGCGCAAATTGCCGGGACATGGCACCAAATAATTTTGCCGAAGCCGGCGAATATTTTGCTGTTTTCAATCAGCCGAAATCCGAACGTGAAACGGCTCAGAGTCTTGACGCGCTGGTTTGTTGTCCGGTTGGAGCGATTGGAATCAAAGAAAACAAAAACAAATTTGATTTGAAAAAAGCTATTGATTCGGTTCCCAAATTGATTGAAAACAGTGATGGCAAGGTGTTTTACCTTGGCTTCAATTCTCCCGATTCATACGGCGGCAAAAGTTATTTCGTGAAACACAAAGACGGAAACTGGATGATAGACAGCCCTAAATTCACCAGACATCTGGTTGAATGGATCGAGTCTCAGGGCGGTTTGACCTACATTTTCCTTACCCACAGAGACGATGTTGCACAAGCCGGAGATTATGCAAAACGATTCTGTGCCCAACGCATCATTCATGAAGATGACCTTGATGCTGAGCCGGATTCGGAAATTGTACTTCAAGGTATCAATGAAGTGAAATTCGGTTCCGATTTTATTGTGATACCGCAACCGGGACACACAAAAGGTCATTGCATGCTGCTTTACAAAAAGAAGTTTTTGTTCACTGGAGACGTTTTCACTGCCGACCAAAAAGGAAATTTAGCCACAGGAAAATATTGCTGGTACTCATGGAAAGTGCAAAACGAATCACTGAAAAGATTGACTAAACACATTTTCGCTGTGACCCTGCCGGCACACGGAAGAAGAGTTTCAGCAACCGAAAGCGAGATGAATGACCAATTAAAAGCATTGCTTTGAAATTGGTCAACCTATTAGCGCAACTTAGCATAATTATTAAAACCCACTAATCAACCTGAAAAGGTCTGTTTTGCTTGTGTTTGTACTTAGCCAGAGCATAGTTTGAGTTATCCCTTCTCACACTTACCTGAACCGTAGGAAAACAAGCTAACTGTCACCACTGATAAGGCTCTTTAAAAAACCTTGACGAGGTGCGGTATTCGCTTGGAGAGGGGCTTGACTAGAAACTCAACAACTGAGAGGTACCAATGTCTAGCACTGGACTCTGGCTCTACATCCTGTTCACCCTCGCTATCAGCTCCTGGAACGCCGTCGTCACCGGCGTCACCAACAAGGAGACCAAGGTTTGCGGCTTCTGGTCTTTGCCGCGCCTGACCTGGTGGAGCGGTGCGTTCATGAGTGCATTCGGCTTCGGCTGGTGCTATCTCCTGGGCTACTACTCCCTGGCCGTCAGCGGCGGTTGGCACACGATCGAGGACTTCAACTGGGCAGCCAGTTTCGCCTTCGTCGTCTTCGTGCCGATGGTTGTGCTGGTGTGTTTCAATATCACTATCCAGCAATGGGCCCGGACCTTCCGTGAGGGCGGTTTCGTCAACTGGGGCGTCTCCATCTGGAACTCTTACGCCACGATGAACAACGTGCGCGTCATGGTGGAGCACTACCCCGACGCACTGCGGACGGTGAGCGGCGGCTTCAGCGGCGGCTGGTCGGGTTCTTCCTCCGGCAGCGGCGGCAACAACGGTGATGCAGCGAAGGGTGCCGGCGGTCTGCTGGTCCTGCTCATTCGCATCATCATAGTCGTGACGGCGTTCACTCTCGGCGCCTTCACCACCTGGCTCATCGCCCGGTGGGCCGAGAAGACGCTGCGGAGCGACCTCTCCCAGGAGGAGTTCGACAGGATCATGTCCGAGAAGGCCCAGAAGGCTTAACGGAATACCTCGTTGATTGACTGAGAGTGGAGGCAGGCACCGTGACCCGGTGCTCTGTCTTCACTTTTTGCCGGAGTCTTACTATATCTTTTAATAATTTTACAAGAACTAATTAATGCGTGGAACTATTGAATTCAATGGTTCTTATTCTCGAAAATTGGCAAGTCGTTTCTTGACTTTTTTTGTCATTTACACTAACCACTCAAAACTGTAGCGTTCTAATTATCGATGCATTTCAAAGCTGCTTTCACCAGCGCTAGAAGTGTTTCGCCAGAAAGAAAGACTCAAAGCATGGGACTCATGCAACCTCTCTACCCCTATCTTCCCGGTTTTTTTGCTGCTTCGATCAGCTGTTTGCTTTTGCTCCTCCTGGAGACTCAAATTGCACGAGTGGCTAAAGAACAAGGTCATTATCGGGTTTGGCCGGGTGTGGCAGGTTTTCTTATTCTGCCTCTATACTTCATCAGCCACATGACTGATACTGCCCACCAGGCTCAAATGACTCGTGGCTGGCTGGTCACTATAGTCGTGATGGGCGGCGTCTGGCTGGTCTCAAAACTGCGCAAATCCGAATTTACCTTGCGCTGATATCGGCAGCGGGAGGAAAGCACTGCTTAGTGCTTTCCTCCTGCTCACTATCAATCAATCGGGTATTCAAGATGACTTAACTAGTGCAAGTGTTTTGAGTTATTTATCCGGTTTCCAAGCGTGCATTCACAGTAGATTTCGTAGTAATTATTTGTGCTTTCTTTCTTCACCAATTTGTCATTCGTTCACTACAAACTTTTAAAACGCAACACTTTCCCGCCTTTTACACTCGTTATCAGCTAGCAGGTGTAGAACAGGCCGGAGCAACACAAGGAATTAAAACAATGGAACTCATTATTTGGATCATCGTCATCTGGGTGATCTGGAAAATTTTCAACCCGTATTGAGTGCAATCACTTCTCAAACAGTCATCTGTGGATGGTTGTTTGAGCTTCGCTCGATGTGCTCCAGATTATCGAGAGCGCAAGAATAGCGAAGTGAAAATCAGCAACTGCTGATTTGATTGCACTATCAACTAAAAACAAGAACATTCTCGAGTATTTCAACATGGAAACCGAAATGGGATTCTGGCACTACGTCGTATTCTTCGCGGCGTTTGCTGTCGCCCTTTATCTCACGCTTAAGTATCAAAAGCCTAAGCAGTGAGGTGATTTCCGGTGGTGTGAGCTGATTTAAAACAGCTCCACCACTGGGTTTCCATAGATACTCTTTCAAATAT
>CAZEQP010000176.1:0-6463 GCA_964514345.1 uncultured Candidatus Obscuribacterales bacterium | reverse complement strand
GCAAGAATAGCCATAGACGATGTTTTTTCTGGATTCATTTGTTCTCTGGATCTAAAAACAAGTTCAGAGCCATCCAGAATAGACTCGTGCAGCCAGATTAGTTTTTCTTTATCGGACAGGGAAGAAAACTGGCACAAGCCCTTTTTGTCGGCATTTTTCCACCAGTCCAGAGCAAATAAGAGTCTTTTCGTGTATGGCACATAAGAATCGAAGTTCTGCACCATATTCTGAGAATTTTTTTGCAGCATGAAGTCATAATCCAGGGCAAAACTTGCTTTCAGCTCCGGTTTCAGCTTTCGGTAACCCGACTTGAACACACGCGGCAACTGTCCAAAAAACCAGCCGTCAGCAAATTTGCGATCCTCTTGCTGCGCCAGTTTGGAAACCGAATCATACAAATTCGATGACAATTTCTTATCGAAAGCCAGTCCGGGAACAGGCTGCATCAAAAGAATCAAAACAAACAAAACGGCAAGGATAATAGGCATAGCTTTTATTGTAATTATATGAAAACAGATGAGGCAAGCAGCCTTGCGCAAATCGCTACTTACGGGCGTTAATATCTCTTTTATCTGTCGACAAATTAAGGTGAAAATCGTGAGCCAGATGACTCTAAACAAAAACAATGACCAGGCGATTGTCAGCGAGGGAACAGTTCTGGGTGCATGGGGAGCCGAGCTTACCCTGAGCCTTTTGCCTTCAGGAGTGTCTGTCCTCTACTTAAATGTGCCGGGCAGAGCCAACACGCTTTCCACTGAAATCATCGGCAATTTTTCCAAAGCGCTCGACATGGTGCAGACAGACCCACAAATCAAGGCTCTTATTTTCACTTCCGGTAAAAAAGATCATTTCGCTTACGGCGCCGACATCAAAGAAATCTCTCAATTCCAAACCAAAGACGTAGCGGCCAAGATGTCTTCCAACGGTCACAAGTCTTATCTGCAAGTAATGGAAATTACCAAACCGACAGTGGCTGCAGTGCATGGACCCTGTCTGGGAGGAGGACTGGAACTGGCCATTTGCTATGACAAACGTATTTGTTCTGACAGCCCCACCACCACATTCGGTCTGCCCGAGGTGACGATAGGAGTGATACCTGGTCTGGGTGGCACACAACGCCTGCCCCGCATTATACCCATGAAACAAGCTTTGGAAATGATTTTGATGGGTCAGACCTTATCGGTTGAAGAAGCCCTGAAATCAGGTTTGTTTGATGAAAGCGTGCCGGTGCAAGACTTGATGAAACGCGCAGAAGAGGTGGCACTGGAACTTTGTCAGACGCAAAAACCGGAAGAAAAACTGCTTCCAAAAATTCAAAGTCGCTTTGATGCCGACAAGATGACCGAAGAAGAAAGCAAACAGATTGCAGGAGCATTCAAGACTTTTGAACGCATTTTAAAGATGCGCGTATCTGAACACTATCCGGCACCGTACCAGGCAATCGCTACTGTCAAATACGGTTACGAAAATGGTCTGGTCAAAGGCATCGAAAGAGAAATCGACATTTTTGCCCAGCTGGCTTCATCAGCGGTGGCAAGAAATCTAATAGCTTTCTCTTTCAACAAGGAAATCGCCGTACAAAGCGCAAACCGCACCTTAAGCCAGACCGGCGGCATTACCGAAGTCGGCGTAATCGGAGCCGGCACCATGGGCAAAGGCATAGCCGAAGTGTCGCTAAAGTCTGGTATCAATGTAAGCGTAAAAACTTCATCCACAAGAAAAACACAAGATGAAGCCGAGCGGCTTAATTCAAAAGGCAATAAAGCAATCGCCAATGCTGCAGTAAGCTATGATCACCTGGCGGACTGCCAGCTCATCATAGAATCTGTTTACGAAGATCTCGACGTCAAAAAAACGGTTTTGAAAGATCTTTCCACCGCCATGAGCGAGAAACCTGACGTAATAATCGCCACCAACACATCCTCAATCCCGCTGGGTCAGTTGAGTGAATTTGTAGATAAGAAAGAAAATTTCCTGGGTCTGCACTTTTTCAACCCGGTGGACAGAATGCCCCTTGTAGAAGTAATCGCATCCAGCCAGACCAATCCTGCCGTGCAGAAAAAAACGACCGCTTATCTGGCTCAAATTGGAAAAATTCCTGTTGCAGTAAAAGACACACCCGGATTTCTGGTCAATCGTCTCTTAACTTGCTTGCTTCTGGATGCGGTAAGAATGGCTGACGAAGGTGTTCCGGTCAATTGGATCGACAAAGCGGCTGCCGATTTCGGCATGCCGGTGCCGCCATTTGAATTGTTCGATGAAGTATCCTGGGACATCGGAAGTTCAGTGGCATTTTATATGCATGAAAGTTTCGGGGATCGTTTCTCCTCACCGGGTATGGTGGCACGTGCCCTCACTCTTGGATATCAGGGCAAAAAGACCGACGCCGGTTGTTACAACTGGAAAGACGGCAAAAAAGGCAGCCTGAACCAGAATTTTCTGGATGGTGCTCAGGTCAAAATAACAGAAGAGCCGCTTGACGAAAAAAACAGAAAAGAAATACTCGATCGTCTCTACTTACCGATGATTGACGAGGCAGCTCGTTGCCTGGAAGAGAAAGTGGTTCGCAAACCCAAAGATATTGATCTGGCAGTGATAATGGGAATTGGCTTCCCCCCGTTCAGAGGCGGATTGTTGAAATATGCCGATAGTCTGGGAATCGACTACATTTACGACACTCTGAGCACCATATACAAAAAGCATGAACCAAAACGCGAAGTTTCCAATTTGCTCAGTGAAATGAAAAGCACCGCCCGTGGTTTCTACGGCGCAGCTAAAGATTAATGTAAAAACCAGCCACCTGGATATACATTGAACATACCAGAATAAAGGACGCATGCTGACTTGGCTGCCATACTGAATTATAATTTTTGGCATGGATATTGATCACGCACGCATTCTGGCTCATGAGTTGATGTACCTGTACAGCTTGAACGGCTGGGAATTCGGATTCAACAACAGCAAAAGAATGCTGGGGGTCTGCAAAGAAGGCGAAAAACGCATCGAATTGTCGCGAGTGTATGTTGCTCAAAACACTGAAAGACACGTGCAGGACACCATACTGCACGAAATAGCCCATGCTCTGGTGGGAGTGAAACATGGACATAATCAAGTCTGGCGCGACATGTGCAAAAGAGTGGGTGCCACGCCTGCTGCCTGCGACAAAAGCGCCAGTCTCCCTGAAGGTGCCTGGCAAGCCAGATGTCCTTCATGTGTGGTTCTTTTCAGCAGACACCGCCGCCCGGTAAGACTTTCCGGAATGTATTGCCGCAAATGCGGACCGGAAAAGGGCAAGCTTTTATTTAAAAACACAAGGAAAGGTCAGGCCGCCCCGATTCCATTCGTACAGCCGGTGGTGGCTATTAAGCCGGAAGCGGTTAAGGAACAGGCACCACGTCAACTTACATTGTTTTAGGCTCTGTCCTGAGCCATCTGACCGATATAAGGCAAAACCACTTTCTCGCCTTGATATGCCTTATAAGCTAAAAATCCGTTGCCCAGAAAAAAGACGACCAGAATAATAAAATGCAAAAGCCAGTCGATAAAAGCAAAAACCGGTCCAATAACCGGAATGCCTGCAAACCATCCAATCACGCCGGCCACCATCGACAAAACAAAGGCAATGATTAATACTCCCAGTCCCTGGTAAGCATGAAAACGCAATTCTTTATTTTTTGCAGGCTCGGTCATCAGCCAGAGCACATTGGGCGCTAAAGGCAAAAAGGGCAAATAGCAGGTGGCCGCCGCTTTGTTCATATCAAGCTCAAATACAGCCGTAGTGTTGGCAATCGGCTGTCCGGTGCCTTTGGGCTGGGGTGCTGGGGGCTGCATGTCGTCTGGCATGGCTTGGTCCTCATGCGTACTGAAAAAGATCTGCTGCTAATAATAGTGCCCAGTATCAGGTAAAAACACTACACCGATGACAAGGTGACATAATATCGACATGCTTAGTCACTTTATCAAAAATCTGGTTTTATCTCTTGTCATTGCCTCAAGTTTTTTGCCGGCGATTGCGCAAGACGGCTCAGACGACGGCACTGCAAATAATCCGGCTCCTCTCAAAGACCCGATTAAGGCACCCGAATTGAAAAAGCGCACTAACGACGACATGCCCCAGGCTAAATCCAGTCATAGTGATGTGGCTTTGCCGGTGAGAATGGCATCTTTTACAACAGGCGTTCTGTTAGGTACGCCCGTGTCGGTGGTCAGAGCACTGGGCAGACAGACTAAAGCCGGCTCCAAAGATTTAATCGGAGAGTCTCATAATCCGGTGCTTCTTGCAACCACTTATTTATTCAGCCTGCCTTTCGCTTTTGCCGGATGCCCTTTTGAAGGCGCCTACATGTCCATCATCAACAGCTGGAACGGCTCGGCGCAAGAGCCTTTCGGCAAAGAAACATTCAGCATGCAGTCCGGCGACGACTAGACTATTTATTAGTTCGTGTTACCAAGCGAGCCTTGATTTTGCAATACTCCGGACGTATCTTTCTGACCACTCTTGGTGATATCGGTCAAGAAAGTCTCCTGGTCCCAAACATCCTGATTTTTTGGATCGTCAGGAAAACGAATGTCTTTGGGTAAATCAGGTTTGAAAAACTGAGCCCGCTTGATATCTTCACGTGCCAAAATCGATTTGCCTTTTTTGTGCCATAGAAATGCTCTGGCCAGATAAAAATTGGCTTCATTAGGGTCAATACGGATGGCATATTCCAGATCTTCCATGGCAGCACCGTCATTTCCCAGCTGCATATACGCTTTTGCCCGGTGATAATACAAATCTGAATCAGTGGGATCTTGCTTTATGGCATCACTGAAATCAGACAGAGCCTGTTTTGCATTTTTCAATTTGAAAAACTCTTTGCCTCTGGCTTCTTTTAGATCACTGTTGTCCGGATCAAGAGCAATGGCTTTGTCGTAGTCTTTCACAGCATCTTCAGGGCGTGACATACCACTATATGCAGTGCCGCGATGGATATAAGCGATGCCCGATTGTGGGGCAAGCTCAATAGCCATACTGTAGTCTTTCAGCGCTTCGGCGTTTTTGCCCAGCACTTTGTACAGATCGGCTCTGGCAAGCAAGGCGGTGGGATTTTTTGAATCTTGTTTCAGGGCTAAATTGTAGTTCTGCAGAGCCATTGTGTTGTCGCCTTTGGCTTTATACGAATCGCCCATAGCCTGATAAGCGCCTGAAAGATTGGGATCGAGCTTGATAGCTTTTTCAAAATCCATCACCGCGTCTTCATGTTTTGCCAATTTGGAATAAGCGATGCCTCGTGACAAATAACAGGCAGCGTCGTTTGCGTCATAATTCATGGCTTGAGTAAAATCGGCAACAGCCAGTTGATAGTGACCCAGTTCAAAAAAGCACTGTCCTCTTTTCATGAAAGCGCGCGCGTCTGTAGCTGCCATTCCCACCGACATATCAAAAGCTTGAATGGCATCTTTGAAATTCTTTTGCTTCATGAGGCTCACACCCTGTTCAAAATAAGAGCCGGCTGTGTCATCTGCCAGCGCCGGCAGAAAGTTGAACAGCAAAACTAGTGCCAGCCCATTCTTTAAGGAAAATGCCTTCATTTAATTTGGTCCTCCGCTTCTCATAATTTGGTTCTGCCAACTTACCTCCTCTTTGAATCAGTCTTTGAAAGAGTCGGGTGGTCTTTTAAAATTGCTTGAGCTTCAGAATGTCACAGACAGAACTGTCCGACCAGCACAGGATTACCGATTCTGCGAACCATTGTGTCAGGTTCAATTAACAAAATGAACGAATAAATCACAAAAACGGAATTATGCCTACGCAAGCATAAAAAATGACAAAAAATATGCCTGGGGAAGCATAAACGCTTTTCAATCAGCATTTTTTGAAATTAGAGTGAGAGACAATCCGCCGTTTCATGAAGAAACCCAGGTAAAATTGAGAACTCGCTATATATGGAATAGGTTAATGAAAAATCTAAAGCGCTCACTGGTTCCTTTATTGTCCGTTTTGATCACACTTGGTGCTCAATCTGGGGGCTTCGCCCAAAAGACTAAGACTGAAAAAACGGAAAAAACCGAAAAAGCCGAAAAAACGCAAGCTAATGAGTTTAACTGGGCGGGAGTACCGGCTTATGTCGATGTAAATACACGCATTTCAAGCCTTGAAAAAGAAATCGTAAATGCAGTGGGCGAAGAACGTCTCACCCAAGATCAGTCCAGAGAGCTTAAAAAAACACTGGATAGCATTCTAGAACTAAACAAAGAATTCACAACAGACGGCAAACTTACTATCTGGGAAAGAGTTCGACTTATACTGGACCTGGATAAACTCAGTCAGGATCTTGAATTACGCCTGGCAAAAAGAAAAACGGCCATAACCAATTTAAGCGGCAAACAAGATCAACTGGAAAAAGAAATAGCTGAAAATTATCTTTCCGGAAGACTTACAAACAGTCAAGCTGCTTTATACAAAGGCAAGTTGCAAGAA
>CAZEQP010000175.1:0-6480 GCA_964514345.1 uncultured Candidatus Obscuribacterales bacterium | reverse complement strand
CAGGCTGCTTTTAAGCGCTGGGTCGGCGGAAAAATTAAATTGTGCCGCCAGCCACAAATCCTCACCCCGTTTGGCTTTAGCCCCGGCGCAATGGCGGGGAGCGGACATTGTCAGATCGTAAATGAAATCGGTGCTGCCGTCTGAACCTTTTCCTGCATTTTCATCAAGTTCAAAAGCAAGACAGGCTTTGTCTGTCAGATCAGACCCGCAAATTGGAACAATAGAGGCGACGACCTCTTGCAATCTAGAATCCAGTGGGGTTTTAAGTCCAGGCATGGCTTATAGTGTACAATTTCTCACAGAATTTTATGAGCAAGGAGCGCTAAAAATGAGGACCTTAATCTTTTCAGCCCTGGCATTGTCGGTCATTTTGACATCTGCTTCGGTTTCTTTTGCCAAAGGAAAGAAGGAGGCAAAATTGGAGATTGCCAGCACCTCATTCAAGCCCGGCGGTGAGATTCCAAAAAAATACACAGCCGACGGTGAGGATGTTTCGCCTCAAATAGTTATTTCGGCTCTACCTGCCGGTACACAATCTCTGGCACTTTCTTGCGAGGATCCAGATGCTCCTGTGGGCACCTGGTTCCATTGGCTTATCTGGGACATTTCACCTTCCACCACTGAATTGAAAGAAGGCGTGGCCACCAAAGAAGAGCTTTCAGACGGCAGCAAACAAGGTCAAAACGACTTCAAAAAGACCGGCTATAACGGACCTTCTCCCCCCAAAGGTCCGGCGCACCATTATCATTTTAAGGTGTTTGCTCTGGATAAAAAGCTTGATTTGAGAGCGAACTCAGACAAAACAGATTTTTACAAAGCGATTGAAGGACATGTGCTGGGAACCGGCGAGGTCATGGGCATCTACGGTCGCAAATGAAAAAACTTGCCTTTTCTTTGTGTCTCTCTTGCGGGCTTACAATGGGCTCTTTGCCGGCTTTTTGCCAGGCTCCCACAGCCTGGAGCGAGTCGATAATATCAGGTGATCGGTCCACCGCTGCTCACGATTTTGACCAGGCAATTTCGTTGTATACGCAAAGCAAGGACCTCGGTGCAAAAGACAAAAACGAATATGAAATCGCCGAATCGTATCGCAAAATGGCGGTGGCATATGCCGGTGCCGGTCGTTATGATGATGCTATTGAAAATTTCAAACAATCGCTTTCTCATTCCAATGATCTCAAAGATCAAAAAGTGCTTCGCACTTGCATTCTGTCCAAATTCGGTCTGGCCAGAATGTACAGTCTGTCCGGCAATCAGGAGCTGGCGTGGATAAATTGCGAGGAAGCCATTTCTCTTTCTAGCGATAATCTTCCCCCCAACGATCCTGTAGTTAGTCGTCTCACCGCACTGAAAAGTGAATTGATTTTGCTCAAAGATCAAATTCCGGTCGCCACTAATTCCAGTGCCGCCTCAATTTCTAATACTGCTTCAACTTCCAATTCCGCCACCAGCTCTAATTCATCTTCAGAAACAACGCAAAGTTCTAATAAAACTCTGGTAGCCGAGATAAGCATGGCTGCACCGGCTGTAATACCGGAGGCTCCTTCTGGTTTTCAAAAAATGCAAATGCAAAAAGGGGTGCTTGTTCCATCCCAAGCTCCTGTTTCTGCCGGTGTTCAAAATACAAAACTCACAGGCGCCGCCAATGCCCGCAAAGAACTGGCTGTGCGCTTGATGCAATACGGAACCATAGGTTTATTGCTAAGCAAAAGCATCGGCGGTCCCTGGACAGTGACCAACACATTGAACGGCGGTGCCGCTCAATATTACGGCGTGCAAAAAGGTGATATTTTGGCGGCCATAGACGGGCAGGATATTTCAGCTCAGGATATAACATCCATTCATTTTATGCTGACCGGCAAGCGCGGTGAAATTAAACATCTTGAGCTTATCCGTCCCGGTCACAAACTTGAATTGCAAATCCCTTTGTGGAGTGTCTATGACATGCACGACCGCAACTCTGAATATATTGAATATTACTGGTTTCTGCTCTACAACAATTTGATTACGCCGGAACAATACCAGCGCCTGGCTAAACCTTTTGAACCGTATCTGCAATGAAAAAAAAGTTAGTGGTGGCACTGAGCATTCTCATTATTCTTGGGCTGGTAGCACTAGTTTTTCCTGTTTCCAATTATTTTTTGAAACGTCAGATTGAAGAGCCGCTGGGAGGGGTGACTGAATTCAAGCCTGTTTCTTTGCTCATGCAAAATAAATGTGGCGACTGTCACACACCTGACAAAACTGTTTATCCTTTTTATAAGGATTTTCCTTTTGCCAAATCTTTAATTGACGAAGATATTTCGATGGCTCAAAAAAATATAGTATTCAGCCGCGAAAAATTGCTCGGCTTGAGTGAATTTTCTCGTCTTGAATTATCCAAAATTCACACTGTTGTAGACTCAGGCGCCATGCCCCCTCCTCAGTACAGAATAATGCACTGGGATGCCACTTTGAGTGAATCCGAGCGCAAAGCTTTTACTGACTGGATTAAAGCCGAAATCAAATCTCGTCAAAACTAATTTTTGAAGCCGTCCGAAAAAAGGAGCGGGGTATGAGACTTTTTTTTTTCGCAGGTTATCAAGGATAAGGAGTTCAGGCGGAATACCTGACGTTTGAAGCCACTCGAAAAAAAAGAGGGACGGATCCCAGAGGTAAAATTTTTGGCATGGCTTTGAACAACAGCAAAACATCCCTGAAAACTGTCGTCTCAAGCCACGTGAAAAAAGTTCGACTCGGATCATTTTAATCTTTGCGACCTTTAATCGATCATAAGTGCGTTAGCAATTTTTTTTAGAGTCCTAGCTATTTATTTCTAACAGCAAGTGCCAACTTCTTAGCCATCTCCACATCAAGACTATGTCCGCCTTTGATGCTGACAAAACGCGCTTTGATACGCAATGGATTGACACCACACAAAAACATATCGCCGATAAGATCAAGTATTTTGTGACGCACAGGCTCATCTCTAAAACGCAATTCTTCAGAAAAACCATCGGCAGTAAAACTGACCACATCATTTTCAAATCCAAGCATTTTGTGTTCCTGCAAAGGACCGAAAGTGCGTGCGTCAGCGATTGCCGAAATGCCGTCAGCAACGTTCCAGGAGCCCCAGCTTTTTCCGACCATGGGGTGATTCATATCCAGAAGATAGGTGGCGGAGAATTTTTCATCAGGCAATGCCATAATCATTTTATCGCCGGAAGAAACATAAACAGGATGGCTCAACTCAATCAAGTCAGAGTCAGAAATAGATTTTTGCAACCCGGCATCGCAAAGCATTTTCACCCAGAAGTCGGCTGAGCCGTTTCCCATAGGCAGCTCGGCACCATCTACTTGAATGAGCAGATCATCTATGCCGCACAAAGCAATGGCGCACATAAGATGTTCGATATAACACAGTCGATAGCGGTCG
The DNA here is from genome assembly GCA_964514345.1 of uncultured Candidatus Obscuribacterales bacterium. GTDB lineage: Bacteria > Cyanobacteriota > Vampirovibrionia > Obscuribacterales > Obscuribacteraceae > Aved-18. Next base: position 3,065 of record CAZEQP010000175.1, on the reverse strand, counting down.
ATACCAAGAGCAGTATTGCGTACAGTGCTGCAAATATTTTCGGCAATAGCGGAAATATTTTTGCGAGGCCATGATTCATCGCAAGATGAGCCGGAGGATGAAGCAGCATAATCTGATTTTCCATCCGGACAATAATTGCCGAATTCAGACAGCAGAAAAGATATTCCGCTTCCCGGCTCAGCATCAAAAATTTTGACCGACACATCTTTTTTTGATGTGAGACCTTTGCCTTTATATTCGACTCTATTTTTTAGATTCTGCAAGAGTCAGCTTCTCAATGAGAGCTTCAAGCTCTTTCACTTTGTCTTTCAAATCACGCACATCATCATGAATGCGTGGAATGCGACGGAAGTTGGCGTGCATTTTGATTTGTTCGCGGGCATTGGTGGCGGGGATACCGACTTGAATGTCGCGATCTTCAACGTCACGCATGACACCGGCCAGTCCCTCCAGCACCACGTCTTTTCCAATCACTACATGATCTTTGATTTTGACGCCGCCTGCAAGAATCGACCTGTCGCCAATCGTGCATGAACCGCCGACCGCCGATGTGCCGACTACAATTCCGTCTTTGCCAATTTTGCAATTGTGGGCGATGAGCACCAGATTATCTATTTTGGTTCCGGCACCAATAACGGTATTACCAATAGTTGCCCGGTCGATGGTGGCATATGAGCCGATTTCCACATCGTCTTCAACAATAACATTTCCAATCTGGGGAACTTTAATATGCGGGTTGCGTTCTTCAGACAGGTGGCTGGAGTGACCTCCTACATAAATTATTTCGGCGTTTGTGGGACGAGCAGTTGTATAACCGAATCCATCAGAACCAATTCCGGCACCTTGCTGCAAAATGACACGATTGCCTATTTTTGTGTAATCGGCAATAAGACAGCTGGGATAAATCAGACAATCCTGGCCGATTTCCACTTTGCCGCCGATGCTTGTATGCGACATCACTATTGTTTTGTCGCCGATTTTGCTGTGCGGACCTATCACCACATATGGTCCGATGCAAGCGCTGTCACTCACAGTGGCGGTTTTATCCACCACCGCAGTGGGATGTATTCCTTTTTCAGGATAAAAACGCGGCGGAGCCAATTTCTGGCAAAGCTTCTGAATTGCTATCTTCGGACGCTTTACCAGAATCACAGTCTGCCCTTCGCTTGAATAATCAAGATCGTGAGGCACCACCATAATAGATGCCTGGCACTTGTCGATAAACTTCAGAATTTGTCTGTCGGTGACAAGAGCCATATCCTCTTTGGTGGCTTTGAGCGGATCCAGAGCAATGCTTGAAACGGAGACTTCGGCATTGCCGCGAATCTGGCCCTCAGCAATCTCGGCAATTTCTTTTGCCGTCATGGGCTTAGGCAGTTGCATAAATTGACCTCTTTTGAATTTTGATTCCTATTTGGTGACAACTCCGGAAGAACCGAGTCTTTGCACTACACCATCTGTGATATCAGTGCCGCCGAACATGACTACGCTCTTGTCCAGAACGGTGTCACAGTTCTTTGCTTTGGCTTCGACTTTTATAGCGTCATCCAGTTCTTTTTCCAGATCTTTTTCCATGCCCATGGCTTTGTCCTGGAATTTTTTGAATTCTTCGTCGATTTGAGCTTGCAGTTTTTTGTGCATTGAAGTCAATTCAGCTTGCGGCTTTTTGGCTTTTTGAGCAGCTTGAAATTCTTTGTTGTTCTTTTCGATCAGCTTGTGCAGTTTTTCTTCATCGTCTTTGATGTCGGTGGCAGCTTTCTGCAAGCGGGGATATTTTTCGTAGACTCGTTTTTTGTCTACATAACCGATTTTTTGCGGTCCGCCCTGAGCCTTGGCAGGTTGAGCGAAAGCGGCATTACAGGTCAAAACACCTGCGATAACCAGTGAAATTGAAAGTGCTGTGTGTTTAAGCATTCTTCTTTGAATTCTCCGTTTTTTCAAGATTGCCCTGAAGAGGGGACGGGCACATCTTACACCATCTGGATGGAGCTGGGATCAGAAGATATAGCAGGGTTTTTAAAACTTCTCTCCAAATCCGATATTGAATCTTGGAACGAAATTGCCCTGCATAACTGATTGAATCAAAGGCAGACCATAGTCCAACCTGACAAGACCCAGCATGGGCACTTTGACACGCAGACCAAGCCCGACTGAAGCCGCCAGTGTATTTCTGCCCATGAGACTGTTGGAAAGACCGCCGCCTGAGACTGCCCCCACATCGAGGAATCCGGCAATTTTCACATGTTTATCCACAAATTGGGACATTTTGCCGCCGTCTTTCGGCAAGAAAGGCACTCTTGTGCGCAATTCAGCCGTACCCATAAGCAACCCGGTTCCGGCGCCCAGATCCGAAAACTGTCTGTAGCCGCGCACACCGTTCCAGCCGCCCAAACGATACTGGGCAAATTGAGGCATGCCGCCGAATCCAGCGCCGCCCTGCATATTGAAAGCAAGGGTTGTGTTTTTAGTCACCGGCACAAATTTGCTGACGCTGGCACCAAGCTTGGCAAAACTGTTGCCTGTCAAGCCTAAGGATGGACCGGCCGAAAGTCGAACTGATGTACCTTTGGTGGGATCGATAGCGGCATCGCGTGTATCATAAGCCAGTGTCGGTCTGATGCTCAGATAAAGCCCGCCTTGCATCTGGTCTTTTCGAACTTGACCGGCAAGCATATTGGCTTGATCCATATTCATGGCTCGACCTGTTGAGACGGCACGGGAAGCCATGCCAAGCAAAGTATTCTGCTCACCTAAAAATCCACCCAGATCACGCAAATTGGTTTGCTCACCTGTTAAACCGGTGCTCAGACTCCAGCCTTTAGCCAGTGGTTTGGTCAATGTGACACTGGCACCAAGAGTTCTTTGCTGTGCCTGATCCACAAGCATACTGGCATAACTGCGTCCAAAACCGGTGACGGCAAGGGATGTATTGGTGCCTTTCAAATTAGGCTCGATCCAGGACGCTTCTAAATTGTATGTGCGCACATTGGGGATGAAACTCTGTCCGCCGTTGTTGAGATTGTTGGCCACGCCGGAGAACATGGCTGAACCCACTTGAGAATTTA
>CAZEQP010000174.1:0-6500 GCA_964514345.1 uncultured Candidatus Obscuribacterales bacterium | reverse complement strand
CGTTTGGTTCCCTTAAAAGCTCTTGGATTAGCTGCTGTTGGTTTAGGACTCGCCCGTGTCTGGGCCAGCTGCTCAAGACTTTTGAGTGGGAGCTTTTCAGATTTTTCAGGTGAAGTGTGTTCCAGGATAAATAGAACGTCCTCAAACACGCCTGGATCTTTTAAGTCTGCACTGGATAAGTTGTTCCAGGCAGAAACAAGTCGAGATTGCTCGGGAAATGATCCTTTCTGTAATGGTAGAGACAACTCGTCAAAATGGTCTTCCGGACCAAGCATGATTGCCTTCAGTCCTGCCATACTGCGTAAAATGGTCACTGGTTCGGTTTTCATGTGCTCAGTTTGCTGTCACGATAAAAGTCCCTTAAGGTTTACCCTCGAAATGCCAAGCTCACTTTACCTTTTAGGCTTTTGGGCGGAAAATTATAAACTCGTCCAATCTGATGAACATATGACTGAAACTGAAGAAGCCTCGCTGGCTAAAAAAGCCTACAACGATTGCGGCATCGAATATATTAAGACATACCCTGATGACCTTTCAAAGTTTCAGGGCTTGCTCGATCAATTTTTAAAATTTGTTCCTGCCGGCGCACGGGTGCTCGACATAGGATGCGGCAATGGTGCTTATGTAAATCATTTGCTAAAGAGAGGTTACGATGCAATCGGCATAGACATTTCATTGACCATGCTGGAAGAAGCCAGACGCATTGTGCCTGAAGAACGCCTTTTCCTGATGGACATGCATACTATGGAAGAATTCGGCGAGGGATCTTTTGATGCCGTAATTAGTATCACCTCGATGTTGTACGCCAACAAAGAATATCTTCCCCGCATTTTGAATCAAGTGCAAAGATTGCTCAAGAAAGAAGGCAAGCTCTGGCTCATGATGCTTGAAGGCGAAGGCGACGGTCTGGTCAAACATAATTTCGGCGATGCTGAGGCTGTAACCTATACAGCTTATTATCATGCCGACGAACTGAAAGAAAAAGTGAAAGCAAGCGGTTTTTCCGTACTGGAAGAACGCCTGACTAATCTGGTGGTGCAGTCGCACAGAGAAATATCTTTGTTTGCCTCCAAAAATGATTAAGCAGAAACCGGGTTTCAATGAAAATTCAATCGATATTACTCTTGAAAAAAATGTTTTAACCATTAAAAACGGTGTATTGACACTCGTTCTGCCTAAATCAGCCCAGGCAAAAACCCGTTCCCTGACGGTGACGGTTAGCTTAAAAAATGGCTGAAACTGGTGACAAATTAGCTTAAATTTGGTATCAAAAATGATGGGCGGTTGATGCAAATCAGCCAGCCTACTTAATAAACAATACTCTATTCATACGCACCTTTGCTAATAATTTCGGGGGTGAGCATTTATGGAAGTTGCCAGACTAAATAAAGAACTGTTGGATCAATATATCCTGGCTGGTTCAGATAACTCAGATCCGGGAACGCTTAGAATTCTGGCTAAGCATTTTTGTGACAAAATTCGTATGCGGGTTGCTGAGAATCTAAGGACGCCTAAAGAAATCCTAAGAGATTTAGCCAGAGATTCAAATGCCGATGTACGAGTAGCCGTAGCAGGAAATCCTTCTACTGAAAAGGCTGTTTTAGTGCTTCTCGCAAAAGACAACGATATTGTGGTGCGTCATGGTATGGCGCAGGATCTTAATACGCCAAAACTTATCTTGAAAGAACTGGCCTGTGACGAGAATGGCTGGGTGTGCGGTGAAGCCTTAAAAACAATTGAATTGCTGGATACTCGGCCCAGCGATGAAGTCGCGCGTCGCCGCGAACTTCGCAAAACAAAACTTCCCGAGTCGATTTCTTATCCATCTACCGACGGAGAGGCCGCAAGCTAGCTCATTGAGCTGGCTTGCTGTTGCTATCCGCACAAAATGAGGTCTAAGGAGGTATGAAGATAAATGGTGAAAAAGCCAAAAGCGTTGGAAGTATTGCAATCTTTATTGCCGCAGGATTCCTCCTAGGGTATCTTTCCCACGAGAATATAGCTCACGCTAATCATCAAATAGTCAGCTTAGAAAAACCTGATTATAACGACACATATCTGTTAAGCAATAAGTACAATCGCAAGATTGACGATAAAATGTGGGACGTATACTTAGACCCTTATTTTAATCCGGATGCAGTAAAAATTAAGCTACTGCCTTTGGTTTCATTAGCACCAGTTTCGTCGGAACAAGGCAGAATTCAGACAGCAGACTGTGAAAAAGAACTGCGAATTATTGCTCAGGTTCCGAATTTGAGCCCGGAAGACATAAAAATAGAAGCTTGCGAAAATTCGATTACTATTGAGGCACAAATAAAGCGAGAAGCGAAAAATGCTGGAAGCTTTGAAAGCCTGGAAGAGTCATTCCGGCAATCGCTTAATTTGCCTTGCCGGGTCGATGCGGAAAGAATTAAAGCCAATGTCAAAGAAGGCGTTTTAACGGTAGTTTTACCCAAATACGGAGTTGAGCCTTAGTTGCACAATTTCATTCTTTCGGCTGATTAAAGCAGTAGCCAGTTTTGCTATTCTACCGAAGAGGGTGCAAAGGATGTTCAGCTATCGAAATTTGAAATTGATGATTTATATAGGCGAAGCCTTACTTGGTTTGGTTTTGATTGGTATATCCGCCTATTTGTGGAAGATACAGGAAATTTCAAATGACCCTCTTACATTGATTATTCCTGCCATAATTATTCTTCTGGTTGGTGTTTTTTGTGTATTGTTTGGCGTGGAAACTTATTTTTTTAAAGACGACCCGGATATCTGGCGTTAGCGGCATCAGAAGAGGTTTATGCATACCCTGAATCAATGTTCGAAAACGGCTTTATGCCCGCATCAACTGGAAAAGCAAAAGGCAGGCATAACGCTTGTTACTATAGGAAACCCGCTTAGAAAGGATGATGCTATCGGGCAGATTATTGCCCAGGAGCTTCCCACCTTGGTGAGGGAAGAACTGTGCTGCTTTGACATTGAATCTTACAGCCAGTTCTTGCTCGATTGTCTTGCCTTTCACGAAATTGCAGTAATAGTCGATGCTACCAAATATCACGGACATGCCGGAGAAATTAACATTATTGATCTTGGCGAAGTGCTTGAAAACAATAAGACTCTGAAAGTTGAATCATGCCACGGGCTTTCTTTTGTGGATGAGTTGAGAATGTTCAAGAACAATTATCAACTGCCTGATAAACTGTATTTTTTTGGTATCGAAACAAAAGATACAGGGTGGGGAGAGGGTTTGAGCAAAGAATTGGAGATAGACAAAGCGGCTATTTGTGAAAGGCTCGGCAATTTTCTCAAATCGATTTTTATCAAATCCGGACTATAAAATAAAAATGCATGAAGCAAAAATCGCCTCGCTTATCCTGGAAAAAACAGCCGGTAAAGTGTCAGGATATGGGGATGGCTCCAGAGTGAAAGTTATCCATCTTGCGGTGGGAAAATTTCGCAATGTCGATATAGAGAGTCTGCAATTTGCTTTTGACGCGCTGAAAAAGGAAATTGACTGTTTGTATGATGCATTGCTTGAAATTGAGGAAATCGAAGCTGTTGCTTTGTGCGATAAAAGTAAGCATAGTTATGTAATCGAATTAAATAAAGGAGCTGCTTGTCCTTTGTGCGGTTCGGGTGTGGGCAGGTTTGAGTCGGGGCAGGAATTGGAAATCAGAAAAATACAGATGGAGAGCAAGGAGCTTGATTATGCATAACACGCTGGATATTCATTTGACTGAAAGAATTATGGAAGACAATGATCAGCTTGCAGAGCATAATAGAGAGCATTTCGATGAAGACGGCATCGTCGCGTTCAATTTCATGAGCGCGCCTGGAGCAGGCAAGACTACTTTGATAATTGAATTGATTAAAGCGCTTGGAAAGAAATTTTCTTGTGCCGTTATAGAAGGCGATATGGTAGGCGATCTGGATACGCGCAGAATGGCGGATGCGGGCATTAAGGCTTTTCAAATTTCAACCGGCAAAGCCTGCCATCTGGATGCCGCCATGATGGCGCGATTGTTGCACGAACAATGTTTTGATGGCACTGATTTTCTATTTATCGAAAATGTCGGCAATCTGGTATGTCCTGCTGAATTTGACCTGGGGGCACATTTCAGTGTGGTTTTGCTTTCTGTTTGCGAAGGCGACGATAAGCCGTTCAAATATCCTGTCATGTTCCAGAAGTGCGACGCTGTGGTAATTACCAAATGCGATTTATTGTCTCATGTCGATTTCAGTATGGAGCGGGCTCAATCCTTTATTAAAGACCTCAATCCGAAGGCATCCATATTTCAAGTCGGTAAGCGAACAAATTCAGACAATCAAATTGGCGAACTCGTTTTATGGCTGGGCTCCAAATGTCAATCAGCGCAATTTTAATTATGCCGCATCGGCGAAGAGATTTTTCCAATAGGTGTCCCGACCTTCTGGAGATGATGTAAGCACTTCTTCGCAAGTAATCAGTTTCTGAAGTTTGTCCAAAATAGGGTGAACTCGCAAATCTTCAGGGAGCAAAAACTCTTCGCATCCTTGAGGACCAACTACAAGAACCGGACAATTCAAATGCTGACATACTCGTTCCAGTTGTTCACGAGTTGCGGTCTTTACACCAACAACTACAAGATCTTCAAATCCTGCTCGAAGCTGAATACAGTCCACCAGATCTCCTATGTCTATGTATTGTTCGACCTTGGAATTAAGCTCTCCTTCAGCACGGGAGCAAAAAGAAGTCAAAATCGATTCATAAAGCTCGGTCATGCTCTCCAGCATAGATTGCTGTGCTTGAAGAAATACACCACTTCCGGTCAAACCGCCGGATCCGTCGTAACCTGAAATCCTCAACAAGAGTTGCTCGTCTATTGTTGCCTGGACTTTCAGATCAGATTGAGTAATTTTGGCAAGCGATTGTGCCAGCCAGCAAACAACTGAATTTAATGAGCTGCCGTCGATAACGGCTAGAATACTGCTTTTCATAAAAGCCTCCATTGTTTTGAGACTTCCACGTTCAGCAATCGGGAACTTCCGGCAAAGGGCCAGATCAAATCTTCAGCAGCATTTTTGCAGATTCGGCTGAGTAATGGCTAGAGCGCGTGGAAATAGGATGTTGTTTTCTTTGTGTACGTGCCGGTGCATCTCCTTTTCAAAGTTTTGCAATGCGCTGAGAAGCACTTTAAAAGTATTGCAAGCGTCCTTCGGCGGTTTGTAGTCCGCTGCTAGGGATCGCATTTTTTTCAATACTGTACCTGCATCATCGTGTTCTTGAAGCATTACGTTGATTGGGTTTTCTATTCCCCCTCCGCATCCGAAAAACTGAGACTGGTTGCCTGTTTCCATTCGAATGATGGCGGGGAATAGGACAATCTCCTCCTTCTGCATATGCAGTTCAAGTTGAGCTTTGAAATCTTCAAAAACGTTTGCCAGTTCTTTCATATCAGGATGCCGTTCACCATGAACGGTGGCAACTTTGGAGGCCAGTTTTTGTATTCTCACAAGTTCTTTTTTAAGCGGGATGTGATAAGTTTGAATAATATGATCAATAAGTTCTTTAAGCGAAGTCTTTGTCCAATCGGTTTCGGTGCAAACATGACCTTGACTGTATTCGAGCAGCTCTTTTACCAGTTTTTCAAGAGACAAATTCTTATTTCGGCAAATATCAATCAATTTCAATTTCCCACCGCAACAATAGTCAATGTCATATTTTTCAAAAACGACTGCGCTGTCAGGGCTCAGTGCCACGAGCTCACCAATATTGGCCGTTCTCACTTGAGCTTCGCCTAATTCGGGTCGTGAAAAACTCACACAAGAACATGGTTGAAATTTATCCTTATCGGCTCCACACTCTGGACATTGCCAGTTGTCTGGAAGTCTTTCAAAGCCGGATACGGATTTGTCCGTTTCTTCATATAGATAGTTGCAAACTGTACAGACTAGGCTACCTGGTTTCATTTTCTTCTCCTTTTAATCGGCAGCTTCTCCTCATTCGTCCAAAATGGGAAGGTGTAAACATTTCCCTCCGTTGGGTTCACGAGCAGATTCGCAAACTGAATCCGCCCCCGAGCCCTCTTTGAGATTGAACGATTTGCGCCCTTGAGAGCTGCTGAAGCACCTTGGATAGATAAGCTGCGGGAATTTGCGTGGCTTTGGCTATCTGGTCGGTAGTTTGACCGATACCTGAATTTTCGGCAAAGTAGACAATAGCAGGTAGTGCATATTCAGCAGTTTGGGAAATCATGGACGTTTCCTTATGGATAATTTGATCCTAATGTCCAGTTTGCGCTCTGCTAAAGTGTGTGTCATCATCCTAAAGGATTATTTGAAATTGCCCATGAAATGAAGGGTCATCACCAATGAGTATCAAAAGACATCCGGCTTTGCAGCCATTTTCGCGAGATCACCTAATCGGTCTTTTTCATGCCCAGAAGTTGAAAAAGTTGCAATCTTCAGTTACATCTGAGCTGCTTGAAGACACTATAGAAACTTTTTCACAGGCATGGGAGCGAGAAATT
>CAZEQP010000173.1:0-6517 GCA_964514345.1 uncultured Candidatus Obscuribacterales bacterium | reverse complement strand
GAAGCCCCATGCAAAAAAAGACACTTGATCCAATTTAATCTTCATTTTGATTTTTATTCTGGCCTTCTTTTATTGCCTCGACTGTTTCTTGCATGAGTCTGTATCTGAAAAGAGATTCTTCTGATTGCATCATTACAGCATTTATATCTGGTTCAAGTTGTTTTGATCTCAGTCGACTTAAGGAGTCCTCCAAATATTCCAAGTTAATAGGAAAAGTCCTTTCGCTTTCTTTTTTTTTGAGTTTTTTCTTTTCCAATCTTTCGACTTTAGTTTCTATAATTCTTTCCAGTCTTGTTTTCTCTTTAGCCGTCGATTTCGACAAAGCTTCATTCAATTCACCAATTTCTGCTTCCAATTTTTTGATTGACTCAGATAGAGCTAAAAACTTTTCAGCCGCAGATTTTTTATATTCTTTGATATCTTTTTCCAGTTTTTCAGGAGTACAGCACAATTTTCTTTGCTGTGCCGCTTTGCGTTTTTTCCAAAATTGAATAAGCTTACTTATCATCTTTCTTTTCAAACTTCAAAAGCATTTCTTCTACTCTTTCCAAAACCCAAGTTTGGTGCTGAATTGCTTTATGAGTCCTAATTATGAAGTCTTTGTCTTCATCAGAATCTTCAGCTGTCCCCAGATTTTGCTCCAGTTCGGCTGCTTTCACCTGCTTCTCAAATTTAGATAATTCGGTGTCCATATTTGTAGAGAAAAATTCTTCAAATAATTTCTTAGCTTTAGCATGAGTATGTACTGCTTTGGAACGAGCAATCAATGATTGTTTCATGGTATAAGCTTTCTGCGCGAGTACTTCGCCGTCTTTCAAAAGAATTCTAAGATCGCTTACACGTTTGCTTTGTTCTTCTTCTTGCTTAATGGTAGTGACTAGTGATCTTTCGAATGAAGCAATTTTTTCATTCTTCTCACGTATGATTTTTTCGTCTGTTTCATTGGCTAAACTATCCAAAATGTTTTGTTTGAAAGTTTCTATTTTATATATCTGCTCGTTTAAAAGCTTTTGGGTCGCAATTGCTTGTGCGACTCCCTGTCTAGTTTGAATTAAATTCGATTGAATATCCATGTAAGCTTGTTCCAACTCCCATTGGGGGTCGTTAGCCACATTTTTAAGGATTTTGGTAAAGATGCTCGCTTTTTTTAAAATGGGTGTGAAAAAAGGCGGGGTGATAGAAAGTCCTCGTTCTTCCCAGTAGGTCTCTAACATAAATTCCAAAAGTTCTTTCTTTTCATCGACACTCAAGTTTTCTATTGATTTCACAATTGATTCAAGACTTGGGGAGGTGGTTTGTTCTTGCATGATTTAATCCTCTCTCTCAAATATACTCTGAAACAGAAAGGGAGCAAATCATTTAATGAAACTCAAAATCGGTGAGTGACAACCCCTCACCTCTTATTTCATATTGAGAATCCTCCTTTTCAAACATTTCGGCATTGTATGCTCGATAACCAAATGGAAGATAGCTGGGAAGAATAGAGATTAATCTTGTCATTAACCAGGTCGGCAGCGCGGGCAATATTTGACGCAATCGTTGTCTTTCTGCTCGATGCAGATATTTATTAATGAACCATTCAGCGTCCCGTGGTGAAAGCTCCGGACCCAGATACCAGAGAACATTAATCGCTTTGCCGAGCCTCGAATCGTTCAATTTGATCTTTTTTCCGGAGGTCTCCTTGAAATGAATTGTCTTTCCCTGATATTTGAAGGAGAGAGATCTTCCGGTTGTTTGAAAGGATAATGTGTCAGAAAAGTCGTTAGATTGCTCTTTTGTCTCCATCTCTTTCAGGATTGGGTCTGTACATATTTTTGCCGCTATCGATGATGAAGATTCAGAGATTTCTCTTTCTAGTAACTTAGCTTTAGCTAAACTGACATCTTCATGGGATGGCATCCATCCGTCAGCTTGTCTTCTCATGTATACACCTCTTATGATTCTCACTATTTCTCGAGATTGTAAAAGCCGATGCAGCAACTGGTCGATTGCAAGCTCGTTTCCGAATTTTAGAATGTCTTTTCGGAAAAACATTTCTCGCTTCTCTAAACTCAAGATATAACGCCGCACTAAAATGGAAGTTGCCTTATACATTTTTCTCACCTCGCAAATCGTAAGGTATTCAGCCTCTATACCTTATGACGAAAGCCACGTGAAAAAAGTTCAATACACCCCCGTCTAATCTTGGCGGGGTCTTGCCATTTTGTGCGAGTTGAGGTAACCCCCTAAAAAGTTAGGGTAGAAATCCACGCCAGGCGCGAAGCAAAATTCACGCCAGAGTGCAAGAGTTTAAGAAAGAGCTGAACGCACTTCTTGAATAAGAGAAGCCAGTCCGCGAGCCACATTTTTAGTGAGATGCAGATGCAGAACACGGCGTCCTTTTTCACAAAGCACCTGAGCATCGCCATAAGCTTGAGCGGTGCAGATATTTCCGAAAGTGGACTTGTAGCCGGGAATAGGCAAGTCTTTTTCATAATCGGAAGTAATCACCAGATACACTCCGTTATTGCTTCCGCCTTTGTGAGCTTGACCTGTAGAGTGCAAATAGCGCGGACCAAATCCTAAAGTGGTGGCTGCGTTGTATTTTTCTTCGACAGTTTTACGCACAATCTCAAGAGATTGAGCATTCTGGTCGTTCATTTCCAAAAATGCAAGAATGGCAAAATAGTCATTTGCTTGAATGCGATCCAGATGAGCGCGAAGAATAGAAGCGAGAGTGGGTTCGCCTGAAAGCTTGCCTTTAATGGCTTCCTCATTCTTCTTGTCGGTGTAAGCGCCGAGCATATCCAGTTTGGCGTCACCATTCCAGAATGGTGTGTAATATTCAAAACGACCTTTCTCTTCAAAAGCTTTGGTCATGTTGCGGGCGGCAACTTTAGCCGATTCCACATCTGGCTGATTGAAAGTGTTGATGCCCATGATTGAGCCTGCAACAGCTGTGGCAATTTCCCATCTGAAGAATTCTTGACCCAGATCCATTTTGTCGTTCACTTTGATTTGAACAACAGGTTGACCACAGGCTACCAGTTCTTTGACCAGAGCATCCGAGATGGTGGCTTCTTTGTCGCCGGCAAGAGTGATTGTGACGAACAAACGATCTTGCTGATAGTTAGATGCCGCCAGTGGTGCTTCATTATTTATGGGAATAATCGAAACGCCTGATTTACCGAGAGATTCGGCGATAAGTTGTTCAATCCAGTTGCCCACACTGCTCAAAGAGCTTGATGTGGCGATGGTCAATTTATCGCGACCGGCTCTCTGACAGGCACCAAGAATGATACCGAGAGCGAGTCCGGGATTTTCGGCTTCAGGTGTATAAATTCCGCATGAATCAACCATTTCTTGAGCAGATTCGAAAAATGCCTTCACATCGACACCGGCCAACAATGAAGGCACCATGCCGAATTTGGATAGTGCAGAATAACGTCCTCCGATTGACGGTTTGCCATAAAAGATATGACGATATCCTTTTTCTTTAGCCAGTTTTTCCAGTGAAGAGCCGGGGTCTGTGATGGCGACGAAATGTTGACCGGGAGCGCCGGGGTTTCCGATATCGGAGCCGCCCTGAGCGGTTTGAGCCAATTTGTCCCAGTAATGAGCTGCCATCACATTAGGTTCAAGTGTGCTGCCTGATTTGCTTGCCACCACAAAAAGAGTTTTGGCGACATCGATTTGATTGTCTATATCGGCGACTCTCATAGGATTGGTCGAATCAAGAACCAGCAATTTTGGGAAGCCTTCTTTTGCCGGAGTGCAGAAAGTATGTGCCATCACTTCAGGACATAGGCTTGAGCCGCCCATTCCCAGGAGCACCACATATTCAAATTTGGTGGATTTGTCTGCCAGTAATTTTTCATAAGTGCCCCAGTCGGCTAATTCTTCTTGCACTATGGTGAGCCATTCAAGCCATTGCGATTCGTCTGTACCTGACCAGAGACTGGCGTCTTTAGCCCAGAGTTTTTCGACTTTCTTGCCTTTGAGCCATTCTTCTGAATATTTATCGACTGATGCTTTCAGTGCCTCAGGCAAATTGACTGAGACTGTGGCGGATTTGCGAGCGGCGCGGCGATGAGTTTCGACAGCCGACAACAATTTGGTGAAAGAAGTGGAGAAAGATTTCACGCCTTCTTCAAGCAATACGTCTGTGACTGATTCAAGCGAAATGCCCAAGCGCTCAAGTGTTTCAAGATGTTCGCGGGCGCCTTCGACATCTTTTTCCAGTGTCTCGACTGGCTTGCCGTGGTCGCGGAAAGCTTCAAGTGTGGGAAGGGGCAGTGTGTTTACAGTTTCATTGCCGATAAGCTCATCTACATATAAGCAATCGGGATAAGCTTTGTTTTTGGTCGAAGTCGATGCCCACAAAAGACGTTGCGGCCGGGCACTTGCTTTGAGCAGAGCTTTCCAGCGCTCGCTCGTATAAATCTCACGATAGTCTTGATAAGCCATTTTGGCATTGGCGACTGCAATTTTGCCCAGCAAATTTTTAGCCAGCTTTTTGTTCATTTCTTCAGTCTCTGGATTGTCGATAATGGCTTGCAATTTAGCGTCGATATTATTGTCGATACGGCTGACAAAGAAACTTGCTACAGAGGCGATATTGCCCACATTGGCATTGGCGCCGTTTTTCTTCACATAAGCTTCAAGCCCGTCCATATAGGCGTATGCAACCTTTTTATACATGTCCTGGGCAAACAAAAGAGTGACATTTACGTTTATGCCTTCGGCGATGACGGCGGTGATAGCAGGCAGTCCTTCGTGGGTGGCGGGAATCTTGATCATCAAATTGGGACGATCCACCCATTTCCAGAGTCTTTTGGCTTCTTCGATCGTTCCTTGTGTGTCATGAGCCAGATATGGCGAAACTTCCATACTGACATAGCCGTCACGGGCAAGGGTCTCGTCATAGACTACTCTTAAGGCGTCGCATGCCGCCTGGATGTCTTTGACTGCGAGCTTTTCATAAATATCCATGGCGCTGGCTTTTTCGCCGACAAGGGTTTTCATGTCTTCAAGATATTCTGAGCCTTTGGAAATGGCTCCTTCAAAAATTGAGGGGTTTGATGTGACGCCGCGCAGACCGTCTTGCTCGACCAGTGCTCTTAATTTGCCTTCGGCTAAAAAGCTTCTGCTGATGAAATCAAGCCATATTGACTGACCCAGTTTGGACAACTGTTTGGTTCTGCTTTCCATTTGCGGCGCCGTTTGCATAGCTTGAACTCCCTCGCGTTACGCGGACAGTGGATTTTCTTTATACGAAGAACAATTTTAGCTGAATAATGACATAAAATAATGAGTCTTAAGGCTTTAATAAAGACCTCATGGAAACAAACCAATTCAAACCACTTGATGCCTGCTTCACTGTCCGTTTTCCCGAAAACGAGTCTCTGGGCTCCTTTTATCTCATAACATCCTCCCAGGAAGGGGTGTCCTGGTGGGAAAACAAGATTGGGGACGCCAAGGGCGTGGTTGACATTCCCGGCTCGTATTCCGGGCGCCTGCACTTGATTGTCGACCCCATGGCAGACGTGTCGCAACTTGTGGCTTTGCAGAATTGCGGGCTGGTTTCTCTTGATTTCAGGCACAGACCGGTTAATGATCTGGAGCTTTCTCATATCCAGCGTTTGCGCGACTTGAGATATTTGAGCCTGCCGCAAAGTCCCATCACCGATCGCGGTCTTATTTATTTGATTAATCTGGAAAATATCCAGAGTCTTGATATCGGCGGAACGGCTGTAACAGATGAAGGTATCGAGTATTTAAAAAACATGTCCAGACTCAGACGTCTGCATCTAGATGGCACTCGCATCACAGAAGTCGGCGCCAATAAACTGCGCAAAGAACTCAATCGCTGCCAGATAGTCTCGCGCTCTCAACGGGTAATAAACTGTCCGGATGATTTTTCGCTGGGCACAATCTGGGTGGCAAGCGTCAATCCGCAAACTGAGCGAGTTTGGACTGAATTATGCGAAGCCAAAGGAAAAATTCCTTTATCAAGACGAGCATTTGTCAGGCTTGAAGTAAACGACGCCGACGCTCTCAAACATTTCAAGCGCTTCAATCCGGACGATATCCAATCAATTGATTTTATGGGCGCCGTCCTCAATGAAGAAGAATGGAACGCCTTTTCTCACTTGAGCGGTCTGCGCGAATTGCGTCTGGGCGGAGTGGCTCTGGGTTTCAAAAGTCTTGAATATTTCAGAAATCTGCTCCACTTGCGCAGTGTGCAATTGACCGCCTGCGAAATAGGTCCTGGGGCTTTTGAGCTTTTGCAGGAGAATCAATCTTTGCGCGAGCTGAGACTTTCGCATTGCATCATTCATCCGGAAGGATTGAACGGTGTTTGTCGCATCCCCAATTTGCGCCAGCTTTTGCTTGAAGGCGACTCGGTGACAAACGCTACTCTTGAGCAGTTGAATGAGCCCAGTAATTTGCTTGAACTTTATGTGGTGCTTTCTCGCATAGACGATCAAAGTTTGCATGTACTGTCTAATCTGGGCAATCTGGAAAGTCTGGTTCT
>CAZEQP010000172.1:0-6558 GCA_964514345.1 uncultured Candidatus Obscuribacterales bacterium | reverse complement strand
AAGCGGCCAAATTATATTTGCACGATTCGTCAAATCCGACTCCCTGGCGGAACATCATGGTCCTGCCGAGGCAATGCTCGGCGTTGTCGGCACACTTTATTCAGTGCTTCTGGGATTTCTGGTAGCAGGAGCCATGGAAAAGTATGCAGAAGCCAAAATGCACACAGAGATGGAAGCAAATGGAGTAGCAAACATTTTTCGCCTGGCAAGAGGGCTTGAAACAGGAGATCGCATCAGGCTCAGACAGTTATGTCGCGATTATGCCGAAGAGGTCGAAAAGGTCGAATGGCCCATTATGGAAGCACGCGGAACTATAAATCACAACTGGCAAGCCTATCAAAGCCTCTGGGAGGCTGTTGTATCGGTGTCTCCGACTAACGAAAGACAAAACAACTTGCATGCTTCTGTAGTCGAAGCCATGGAAGAAGTAGGCATGAACAGGCGCACACGCATTCTTATAGCCAAAACCAGTCCCTCAATGACTCTCTGGATTGTGCTTTTCATAGGCGCCTTAATTACTATTGGTTTCACCTTTGTATTTTCTTCCAAGTGGGCGGCAATTCAAGCCCTGATGACCTCACTTGTGGCTGCCACCCTGGGATTGAACATGTGGCTCTTAGCCGTATACAGCAGTCCTTTCAGCGGAGATTTAAAGATTAATCCCGACATGTTTAATCTGCTCAAGGAGAACGTTTTCTGTGTACCCGATACGCCTCCTCGTTATTTGCACGATAATCTCCCCGACGTGCCTGTCAAAAGCCCCAACAAACCCTGAAAATCTGACATTTCGGCATCTCAACCCGTAAAACGAGCTAAGTAGTCAGAAGAAGCACAAAAGCGGCAAAACCCTGCCTGGCAGAGCCGCAGGAGCATTTTCATATGTCAGACCCCGTTCGTAATCCGATATCGTTTTGGACACACAATACCCAGGTTGCGAGGTTCGCGGCCATTTCGGAGTCCCTGAAATGCGACGTTTGCGTTATCGGCGCTGGAATTACAGGTCTTAATTGCGCGTATCAGCTCAGCAAAGAGGGCAAATCGGTCGTAGTTTTAGAGGATGGTCTTATTTCAGGCGGTGAAACCAGAAGAACTACTGCGCACATTAGCACTCTGGTCGACAGTCTATACAGCCAGATAATTCAATGGCACGGATTAGAAAAATCCCGGCAAGTTTTTGAAAGTCTGACCAGGGCAATTGATGAAATAGAAAGAATTGTCCAAAACGAAAAGATTGAGTGCGACTTTTCACGACTGGAAGGATGCTTATTTCAGTCCACCGGCATTGATGAAAGTGCTTTGCAAAAAGAGTATCAAGCTTGTCTTGATGTAGGTTTCAGCGACATAGACTACATTAAAGACTTTCCTCTATTAAATGGGGCAAGCACGAGTGCCGTGTCTTTCCCCAACCAGGCGCAATTTCACATTCTCAAGTATGTAAACGGGATGGTTGATGCTTGCAAACGGCAGGGAGTCAAATTTTTGTGCCGCACTCATGTAACCGAAATAAACGACGGTCACCCTGCCACCGTTCAAACTCATTTGGGTCACACCGTTAAAGCCGGCGCCATAATAGTCGCCACGAACAGTCCAATTAGCGACTTTGTCAAAGTACACACCAAGCAAGCACCATATAGAACATATGCTGTAGGTTTGCGCGTCAAAGCAGGAGCAGTCCCAATGGCGCTTTACTGGGACACAGAAGATCCGTACCACTATATTCGGTTGCAGAATCTGGATGACAATCTGGAAGAACAGATTCTTATAGTAGGCGGAGAAGATCACAGAACCGGTCAAGCCGACGATGCTTGTGAGCGTTTTGCCAGATTGGAAAAGTTTGCTCGCGCTTTTTATCCGGATGCTATGGATCTTCAATACAGCTGGTCGGGGCAGATTTATGAATCAGTCGACGGGCTCAGCTTCATCGGACGCGATCCTGGTCATGGCGACAATATTCACATAGCCACAGGGGATTCGGGGATGGGCATGACTCACGGCACAATTTCAGGATTGCTCATTACCGATCTCATAATGGGACGAGAAAACGAATGGGCACATATTTATGATCCGTCACGCAAAGTTTTCAATGCTTCATTCGAATATGTCAAAGAAAATGTCAACTCTTTGAGCCAGTATTCGAGCTATTTAAAGCCACCGGTTCTAACTTCGGTGGATGAATTGAAAGAAGGTGAAGGGGGCGTGATCATCAGAGACGGGTATCATGTAGCTGTTTATAAAGACCAAGATGGAATCCTGCATGAAAAGTCGGCATATTGTCCTCATATGAAAGGCGTTGTTTGCTTCAACGGTTTGGAAAAAACCTGGGACTGCCCCGTACATGGTGCCCGATTCACCGCCGACGGCAAAGTAATAGATGGACCGGCTAACTTCGATCTTGAGGATGCGCGCCAGGAATTCAGCGTTGAATATGAAAACAAAAAACGAAAAGCATCCTGAATGTTTTTGTCTCACGAAGTCGCCCTGAAACGTCAAGTTTCCGCCAGCGGGTGATAGTCTTCTTCGTTTAAACTGAACGTCCATGCCACCGCTTGCCGTGCCCGCATCATATTTGGTGGCACTCGTAAAAAATAATTCTTGCGTGTACCATCCGGCTCAGGTGTCGAATTGATAACACGCACCACTAAAATGGGTTCATCCCCTTTAAGATTCATCCGGTAGAGTATGCCGCAATCGTCCTGATGAATTTTGATCAAATTCCCAGAACTCAAATAATTTTCAAGCCCAAATCTTTCGATAAGCACTCTTCTCACTTCGATGTTGGGCTCGGCTTCAATCATTTCAAGCGAAATCGGCTCGGGTGGATTGATCACATACTCAGGAACGATTATTCCTCTGAAGGCGTAAATGCCCCATCCATCGGGATATCTTATGGCCATTCCATTTTCATTATGAAGATAAAGACGATTTTCTCTGTGCAATTCCCTGGGGCGCTCGGTCAATATGCACAAATTCTTATAGGGCCACCACCAGCCGGCAGAAACAGCAACTTTTTTCAGACCGCTGACGGCATCAGCTTGCACCAGTCCCAGGCGGGAAAGAAAATCATAATAAGAAAGCCACGGCGCATCGTGCTGTCCGAAACAACATTCCCAGGTCTGGCGACCGATCAAAGTGCCGTTATTGACGGTCATTTCACGTCGAAGCGGCTCAAGAATGCAGGCTTCAAGCTGCTTTTGCAGCGGGCTGACCAGTTCATGACTGATGAAGTCGGATGTGTCGACCAACACTTTATCCTGAAGACTGGCTCGCACGGTCCTATCCATCTCATTGCGCACTTCTTCAAAAACCGAATAACCGTATGATTTACGCAAATTTTTCCAAACAAAAATACCGAGTTGTTCAGAGAAACGCTCTTTCACTGCCTTTTCCACCAGATGGGGAAATTTCTCCAGCACTTTTTTTTGCGCTTCTTGCTTGATGGCAAGCTTTGTCTGGTTCCATTTTTCTTCACCCAGTGTTTCTTTGACAAATTGCAGACTCTGCTGCCAAACCTCGTCCCAGACTGCGCGTTGATGCGGCAAAAGATGCGCCGGCCAATCCAGATCACTTTTCAGCAAACGCACTGCAGTCGCTCCCGCCCGGGGGGAATTAAGCCAGATGAACAATTTAGGCGGCGCGAGCTTTGCCGCCCTGTATGCTTCGATAACACCTTGCTGGGCTAAATTGCGGTCGGCAGGAGCGGTTGAGGCGCCCAGTTTTCTCCAGTAAGTCAAATTAGTGTCCAGCCCGCGTCTCTGTGCTGGAGTTAGTTTTCCAATATGGCTCTGGATTTTTCTTTGCGGTTTGGCTTCAGCATTTGCCTGAAATTTGGCTTGCTGCTTTGCTTGCGACTTCTCAGTCGAGGACTTTTCAGTCGAGGACATCTCTGGGAGGCGCCTCCGGAACATATTCTCTTTGCTGAATCACCCTGTAAACACCTTGCGGCAATGTGATGGTGGCATGTTCTTCATGCCTGAGCTGAGCGCCTTCCTTCACTTCAATCAGCCTCTCGCCTTTAAATGTATACATTGAGGCGCAGGCGGTCGAAAGTGCATGACAGTGCCCGGTTACTTCACCATAGGCAAGGACCACCCGAGTATCGAACTCAACCGGTTCGGCACCCGTAGGCAAAGTGTCCATTTTTTGCAAAAGAACATCACCCTGCCTGTAAGTGGGTTTGGCTTGAATAGTCGGGTTTTCTTTGGTTTTTTTGATGAATTTCATAAGCTTTTAAAATGACGACCACTCTTATTATAGATTAAAAATGAGTGTCGAAATTTTCCACCAGAGCCGTCAGCCTTTTCAGAAACTCAGGAGGAACGTCAAAGGGGTAAGCTATGCGCACTTGCAAGTGCTTGTCCAATTTTTTGGAATAAGGTGCATAAAGCATGACATGATAGAAACTATATTCATTAAATTTTTTGGGAACGGCATGCACGCCGGTGTATTGCCCGTCTTTCAAATCCATGTCAAAAATAATACCACCCCAGTCAGGGCCCTGCTCCACTTTGTTTAATGAGGGTATGTCGTAAGGACGGCTCTTAAATTCAACATGCAGATGATTGTTTTCCTTTTTTATTTTGGCTTTGGCAAAGTACTCTTTCACCAGTCCTTCAACCAGTTTCGTATAAGAATTCCAACCTTCCGATTGTCCGGCAATGGTACCGTCGGTGGTTTTATTTTTATTCTGAAGAGAAACCTCGTTTAAATTGGGATTGTCCCCCTCGGCCAAATTATGTTCATTCTCTTTCGCCCGGGCTCCAGTCGAGCAAGAAATGAAAACCAAACACATAAGAAAGATTATTTTGTGACGCAATTTCGGATCCCTTGAAAAGTCTAAAATGTTTGTTGTGACCAAACTTAGTGAAAGCCTTTCAATCGTAACATGCTTGCTTGATTAAACATGATATAAAGACGTACTAAAATGTTCCAAGAATTAACCGAACCGATTACCAAAGAAAAAGAAGCAATTTCCTGGTGGAAAAAAATTAGTATCGTCACTAATGCCACACTGTTCTTTTTCCTTGCGGTATCAATCATATGTTTTCTTTCATTGCGCTTGAATCTTGAAATGGCAATAGCGGACGCCGGCAAAAGAGAGTATTTCAGCGGCATAGCTTTTTGCATTGTGGTTGCCGTTCCCTGGCTTTTCAACTCAAGACTGGCTAGCCTGAAAAAGAATCATTTGCAAGATTTGAAAAAAAACAAAGTCATGCAAACCAGGAAAGCAAGCCTCACTGTCGCACTCGCATTAATAGCAATTCTTTTGCTGGGCGACTTGGGCTTGTTTATTGATTTCAGCTTGTATTCGAATAATTACCAGAAAAGGCAAAAAACAACCCAAAATATCGAGGTTGTGCCTCTAAATAACTCTAAATAAATAGACTACTGACGTGAATCCTTACAATCACCCTTTGTTCGTTCACATTCTTCCTCTTTGGCTTTTTGTTCCTGCTCAAGAGAAAAATCGCTTTTATGCGTTCCTTTCAAAGCCGATTCTGTAAGTTCCTCCACCTGGGGATTTAACTCCTCATTATCCTTTTTGGACCTGGAGTTTTTCTTCTTTGCCATACAGCTATCTCCTTATCTAATTCAGCCAGAAAGGACGCAAGAAAATTTCTCCGGTTCCGGGAATAGATAATTTAATAAATGGTCTAATCATGAAAAAAGATAATCAAACCAGCCCTGGTTCCCAAAACAGGCAAGATTTCCGCCAGTTCGCTCATTTTAAGGTTCTGGAAGTTCCGGGAATTTTGTTTTCTCTGGCCTGGCTGGCTTATTATTTCTCTCACCCCATTATTTCGGCTTTTCTAACTGCTTTTGCTCTTTTCTATATTTGTGTCAAATCAATCCCCAGCCTGCTCAACAGCTTTTGTCTTTACTTAATCAAAAATTGCCATTATCTGGCGGCGGAAAAATGCTCAATGCTGGGGCTCAAATGGTGCAAATTGCTTAAACTTGAAGGTTCAGGCAGCCTGCCTCGCAGTTTTTCCTGGGATTGTTTATTCATTTCGTCTTTGACTCAAGCTTATTTGCAACAATCACGCTTTGAAGAGTCGCTGAACAAATCTAAAGAACTTCTGGATCTACTGGAGCAAGCTCATGATCTGGATGGAGCGGCAAAAGTGCGGGGACAGATGGCGTTCTGTTTGATTGCATTGGGCAGACTTTCAGAAGCCGAAAGTATTCTGGATAGAGCCATTCCTTTTCTTGAATCAGGAATGCGTGGAGCCGAGCGAGAAGGCGACATCAAAGCGCGAGTTTATCGAGCCAGACTTTGCAGTGCCCTTTTTGAAAAAGCCACTTTGTATGAAACCAAAAGAGATTTTGTCAAAGCGGAAAAAATCAGACGAAAAGCTTTAAACGAAGCCAAAATATTAAGTGAAAACGACGATGAATCAGCCATAATGACACATCTGTGCATGCTGGCTAAATGTCTCAGTCATCTAAATAAATTCGAAGAAGCCGAAGCCATGGCCACAAGAGTATTTGAATACAGGAGTAAAACAATGCATCCTGATCATATTTTGCTGGCATCGGCAAGTCAGGGGCTGGGACGGG
>CAZEQP010000171.1:0-6589 GCA_964514345.1 uncultured Candidatus Obscuribacterales bacterium | reverse complement strand
AGATTGGCGCCATTCATGATTGAAGCGTCCATTTCCACTTTGCCCAGTTCGTTTAAGCAAGATCCGCGACCGGCATTAAACAACTCGGCATCTTCAAGCACTACCACTGCAGCAGCCACTGCTTCAATCGCGCCAGCTCCTTTTTTGAGCAAACTGAAAGCATTTTTTAGAGCACGTTCTAGATCAGACTTTACTCGGGTCAGTTTCTCTTGTCCCAGTGAATCCGGGTCAATATTGCCGGCACCGCCATGCACAACTACCAGGGCGTCACTGCCGCAATCGATCATTTCTTTGGGTTCGTTTTTAATCTTTGTCACTAATCTAAAAGGATACAGCAAAAGCTGCGCTAGCTATGCGCAACCGTGAATTGACTCTTCTAATCTAATTTGCTTGGAAAAATCTCATATTTCTATCAATATGAGTCATAACCTGTCTTCAGCTTTCTCCGAGATTTTTTACTCCAGAGCCTATCCAAACTTTGCTTAGCCAGCGCCCTTCTCCGCTCTTACATGCGGTGAGGACGTACCGAGTGGCTTGGCAAAGGGGTTCTTGAGTGCTTGGAGAAGCGGCGGGTTTGTCCACCCAGAGTAGTTAACCCCAACTGTAGAAAGGGTTGAAAATGCAGACCACACACAAGACCTTCCTTCCCACCTGGCGCGATAAGCACGGTGGTTTCCGCTGCGTCGTCGACGGCAAGGTTTCGGTCCTGCCGCCGTCGGAGTTTCCCTGCAAGTCAAACTTCAGGAAGCAGTGGGCCGGTGACAACGCCGGTAAGGAATTCGAGGTCGCTTTCACTGGGAAGACCGTGCCAACGGAGTTGGGCGACCTGCCGGTCGTCTCCATTCCTCTCGTTCGCAAGTTGCAGCGCGAGGAACTGGCTCGTCGTTACGACGACTTCGTGAACTTGAAGGACGGCAAGCCGACCAATGCCACCGTGATCAGCAGCGAGATCCACTACATCTCGCTTGCCGTGAACGGACGCAAAGCCTACCCGCGTCGCGAGGCCTTCCGGGTCACGCTGATGAGGGACCAGGTTGGTCACGAGCTGTTCGACAAGCTCTCCGCCCGGATCCAGTCCGGCAAGAAGATCCGCGTCGTTTTGAAGCCCTCGCGGGCGGAGGACGGCCGGTTGTTCTTCGAGTGCGCTCTCCCCAGCAAGTGAACCTCATCTGCATTTGGCTCCGGTTGATTGATGCCCATTCCAGGGCGGCTCAACCGGAGCCGGGCAGGAGCTTCGAAGCACGGCAACCCCGTGTTCTCGAAGCTCTTGCTTTTTTGGTTATAAATACTATATCAAATAATAAAACATTAGCAAAAAGACAACCTCGCACATGGTGCTTGCATTAATCGCAAGCAACCACGGCAAGATTGTCGACGCATCAGGTCTCAGTTGATTTCAGACGACTTTTTCCGGCAAGGGAACCAGTGCTGATTGAAGACTTTGTGCGCCGCCAGAAGTCCTAGAAGGACTGTGATTGACGTCACACAAAGAGAGGCAGACCACACGTCAAGCAGGTAGAGCTTGACGGGGAATTGCCACTCCAGTGCGGAGAGAGAAATGGCGGTCGAGGCGTAGATGTAAGCCGCTTCCGCCAGGCGTCCTGGTGATATGGACATATACCAGAAAAGAAACTGGAATGCCGTCACCAGAACGAACGCTCCTACAGCGGCACAAACGGACAGCCAGAGGCTGGTCCATAAGGTGATTGCGCTGACCTCCCAGCTTAAACCGAATACGACTGCGCATCCGGCTAGCAGGAAGGCGAAAAAACTGACTGAGTTTGCTAGGTACATTTCCTGCTTTGCTCCTCAGGAGTGTTGCACAAGAAAGGGCTGCCCGTTGAAGGCAACCACAAACTTGTATCCCAGATATGAAGCCGCTTTCGCGCAGGCTTCATACCGACTATTGAAAGTGTCCAAAATGAGCTCGGGGTCGCAGACACGCTTGTCAATCTGCAGCTCAAGCTGAAAGGCATCCTCTTGGAAGTGGATGTCCCAGCTTTTGATTGCATAATTGACCCGGTCGTGTTCCGAACCCTCAAAACGCAGCGGAAGGTGTGGGACACCGAGGGCGGTGGCAATTCTCAGAACGAGACGCTTCCAGTATCGCACCCGGTTTTCGTCACCGACACATTTGTCCGCCATAACCACAATAGCCCAAGCGGGATCGTCGAAACCCATCTCCGCCACAGTTTTGGACTGGTGGCGTACAATGATCCGCGCGATTCGCTTGATGATTTCAATTGGAAAAGACTCGCCATCCACATGGTAGCCGGGCAATTTGTTCATCACCCAATTGGCTCCAGCTTTGGCGTGCTGTCGCTCGACCAGACCTCGGCCGATATCATGATAGAAAGCAGCCAGCGGAATCACCACGAAACGCGTCCACTCATCCAGAAGTTTTGGATGTTTCAGATGCATCTCGTCGGTGATAACTTTGGCCAGATCGAGAACTTGATAAGCATGGTCAATGCCATGATGAGTCTGACCAAGGGTTAGCTTGTCCGCGCGATCATATAGCGTCGCGTTGACAGGATCGGCCAGGCAAAGAGCAACAAGCCTTTTGGCCGTGGAAATATTCATGATGGATACTCCAACATTGTTCTTTTTGTCGGTTCAATGCACTCTCATTTCCGCCACAGGCAACTCCCTAAGTTCCACCAGTAAATTAGGCGAGAACTTGCTTAAAAGTAGACAGGAATTGTTGGTAGGGGAATAAAAGACTTGAGTGGCAGAGAAACGATACATATCCCTACAAAACTCATAGAGCTTATTTCTAGTGTGAGCCTGGAATTTAAGTGGAATTTTTACTCATAATGACATCCGGAGGCAGGTTAGCTGCGCTTCGATAACTTTGAAGACCGATCGATGTCAAGGGTTTTGATAAGC
Source organism: uncultured Candidatus Obscuribacterales bacterium (assembly GCA_964514345.1). Taxonomy (GTDB): domain Bacteria; phylum Cyanobacteriota; class Vampirovibrionia; order Obscuribacterales; family Obscuribacteraceae; genus Aved-18. Next base: position 3,700 of record CAZEQP010000171.1, on the reverse strand, counting down.
ATAGTCAAGCATCTATCATCATAAATCCCTTTTCCTGAGCCGAAAAAGACCAGAGTAATGCCTAAGAAAACAACCAAAAGCCCCAAACAAGCAAGTAAGAGTGTAGTTGCCAAAAGCACACCGGCCAAAACAAACGGCAAAAGCACCAAAAAAGTAACCGTATCTAGTACCGCACGTGCCACCACCAAAGCGTCTGCCTCCAAAAAAACGACAGCAGCTCCGGTGAAAGCAAAATCGGTGGAAAAGAAGAAGCTGCCAAACTTTTTAGGCTTGCCTGAAAATTATTGCAGCCCGGAGAATTCTAAAGTGGTTGTGCTTCCTGTGCCGTATGAAGCCACCACCAGTTACGGCAGAGGAACCGCTCTGGGACCTGCGGCCATCCTTGAAGCCAGCCAACAAGTCGAGCTATTTGACGACGAGTTGTGGGAAGAATCTTTCAAAATTGGAATACATACAGCCGAACCGATTGAAATGAAAACGGTGGATAGATATGTGGCCAAGCCGTTTGACGAGCTTTATGAATCGGTCAAAAGAATCATTGCCATAAACAAATTCCCCCTCATTCTTGGTGGAGAACATTCTTTGTCGGTAGGCGCTGTAAGGGCTTGTGCAGAGCAGTACAAAGATCTTTCCATTTTGCAGATTGATGCACATTGCGACTTACGTCCTGAGTACGAAGGCAATCCTTACAGCCACGCCTCAGTCAGTTATCAGCTTTATCACTTACTTCCCAAGCCACTCATCACACAAGTGGGAATACGCAATGTGAGCTCGGAAGAAGTACGCTGGCTGGAAACTGAATATCCCAATGTGAACATTTACTGGGCCCGTCAACAAGAACGCTGGAATTTCCAGGAAATCATCAACACTTTGTCCGACAACGTTTATCTCACTATCGACGTAGATGGGCTTGATTCCAGCATCATGCCGTCCACCGGGACGCCTGAGCCGGGTGGAATCAACTGGTATCAACTGATGGAACTGGTGAAATTGGTTTGTGTTAAACGCAATGTTGTCGGCGCTGATATAGTGGAGCTTTCCCCTATATCCGGGCTTCATGCTCCTGATTTTCTTGTTGCCAAACTGGCATACAAGCTAATCGGTTACAGATTTGCCCTGGATCTGGGTGTGACCAAGCGTTACGTCTAAATGAAAATTGAACAAGCCAGACTTTTCATGAAAGATGCATTAGATCTGGCGCGCAATTCAGGTGATGACTTACCTGTCGGGGCCTTGATTGTGGTCCAATCCGAAAATGGTTTTGAAATAATCGCAGGCGCGGCCAACGAAAAAGAAAAACTGCAAGACCCCACTGCCCATGCCGAAATTCAAGCGATGAGAAAAGCCTGCGAAAAGAAAAAAAACTGGCGGCTGGACGATGTTTACTTGATAAGCACTCTTGAGCCCTGTCCAATGTGTGCAGAAGCCATGATTCAAGCGCGTATTCGCGCCCTTTATTTTGGAGCCTACGATGAGAAGTCCGGTGCTTGCGGATCCGCTTTCAATTTATTCCAGAAAGGCAGAATCTATCCTGTTCCTGAAGTGGTTGGCGGGGTAGAAGAAGAAGATTGCCGAAGACTTTTGTTGGATTTCTTTCAACTGAAAAGAGGGAGCTAGCGCTAGCCGCGCTACGCAGGATGTAATATGCAAAATAAGTAAAGCCAGGTGTTTTCTTATTAGAGCTTATTTTCTGAGAACGAATAAATATGCAAGCTGTTTAAAAACATTCATGACAACCGGTATGAATAGGGCCCCATTTTCACTCTACGTTCTTTCCAATTTTTTTCCCAAACAATTCCACTAACAACTCAAACGAGCTGACGTTAGCACCAAATATGGTGGCGACGTGGAACGAAAGGACCAAACAAATGCTCGAAGATCTGAAAAATCGCCTTCCTCGGGTCACCTACTTCGACAACATGGATGGACTGGCGAAGCAAACCTTCATCATGCACGCACTCTTCACTTTCAAGTCGATCATCATGGTCAGCCTGGTCATGTACTTCTGGCCGAACATGGTGCCCGTCCGCATTTTCGAGTTCTGGAAAATGCAAGGTTCGCTGCTTGACTGGCTCGACGCCGGCAAGTGGATTCTCGTCTGGGGCGCTGTTGTCACAGTGGCCTGGTGCATCTGGACTCACAACGAGCCTCGCAATAACAGGCATGCTGAGCGCATCCTGGGACAGGGCATCAAGCTCTCGATCGCCGGTGGCATCGGGCAGGAGATCCTGTTCCGCTGGGGCTATCTGCTCGCCGGTATCATCGGGGTGCAGGTTTTCGACTGGGTGCTCGGAGGTTTCTTCTTCGACAAGGGGCTGATTCAGACGGCTTACGCCTATGTCACAGCACCTCTGGCCGACCTGACCACACTCGGTCACTTGAGCTGGCTTTTCACCGACCCGCAGGGTTGGATGATCGGCGCCGCCGTGCTCGGCACGAACCTGGCATACCGTGACGGCCACAAGTACACCGGCAAGTTCGGTGTGGTCAACAACTGGTTCGTCGGCATGGCGTTCTTCTACATCATGTTCAGCTTTGGATTGCTGGCTGCCATCACCGTTCACGTCCTGTACGACCTGATCATCATCGCCATCGTCTATGGCGATATGTTCCTGGAGCGTGCTCGCGGGCGCGGTTAAGCAGTCGGTTCGCAAGCGCAGTTGGAGAGCCATTTAGAGCCTCCACTGCCACGAGCTGAGATTCAGCCGGAGAGGAAATTGATATCCGCAAGGGTATTGATTTTCTTCTCCGGTTGTTTTGGTTTTAATAATATTAGTACATATAGTAAAAGGGTTTCAAAAAAAGGAAAGAGGCGGAACCAAGCCGCCTCCCCTTCTAGTGACCTCAGAGCTTAGCCATACGGGCTAAAGCAATAAGACAGGCGAGGTTGAATTTTTCGACCCTACGGCCGTAATCCCTCGTCAGGACTACGACTATTTCCTGGGTACCTCTTTCCAGGAACTCCACGTCGATATGATCGACGCAGGCGTTATCGAGTTTCCACCCGATAACGTGGGCCTCGAGACCTTGCTCATCTGGCTCATGCATGTCGTCTCGACAATCAGAGGTGATTGCCAGAAGTCGATTGAGCATGTGCTGGAACGGATGAGACATTGGACTCTCTTTTATGAAACAGGGCACTTTAACCCCGCCCTGCATGGGGATTTCAATCAGTATTTCTGTGCGGTAACCCTACACTAACGTGCTCAGAGCTATTTTGGGAAAACCTTACACTAAGACGATTTTGGGTTGCTACTTCCTGAAAATTTAGAGTCAATAGTCATGCTTTTTATTATGAGAATTAACGATGGTTAAAAACAATAACCGGAAATTAGTAATTTTAGCTTGCCAAAATGTTTGCCATGCTTCCATTCCGCGTGTTTTTGGGGTGTTATTATCCCCGCTCCTGGATAAGCGCAAAACAGGTTAATTTGTAGATTTAATGCCGGTTAAAAGTTTAGCGCAACTCAAAGAGCAAGGGAAGCGCGTTGCGCTCAATGAGATGTATTACTAAAAAGCTTAGTAAAGCCGGAAAAAATGAGAAATATAGACAGCCCGGAGTCCGGACGGAAGCCTTTAAATGGCTTCACATCCGGTTTTCCAGATCAGGCGGAACTACTAGCCGAAGGCCAGCATGACCAGGCCGAAAGCGATGGCGGCCGGGATCAGGAAGGTGAGAATGCCCTTGACGAGCGGATCC
>CAZEQP010000170.1:0-6626 GCA_964514345.1 uncultured Candidatus Obscuribacterales bacterium | reverse complement strand
TCTTCGCGAGATATTTTCTGACCGTTGCCGTCGCTGTTGCCGAAGTGGGAATCTTTTCCACCGAGGGCACCGCCATTATCATCATCGTCTTCTTCTTCTGTTATAGACCAGAAATCCATTTTTTCTTTAAGTTTATCTATCGTCAGAGGCTTGCTCAAATAGTCATCCATTCCCACTTCAAGACAGCGTTCGCGATCACCTGACATAGCTTGAGCGGTCAGTCCGATTATGGGAATACGTTTGCCGCTCAATGCCTCGGCGTGTCGAATTTTAGAAACTGCTTCAAAGCCATCCATTTTCGGCATCTGGCAATCCATCAATACTACATTGTAATTGCCGAGCAAGGCTTCTTCTACCGCCGCTTTTCCGGTTCCTACAACCACAGCTTCATATCCGAGTTCTTTCAGTTGAAGAACAATTACCTTTTGATTCACCATGTTGTCTTCAGCTACAAGCACCAGACCTTTGTTTTCACTCGATTCACTGTTTGAAGTTTCAAAAACCGCATGCAGACTTTCATCGTCATGGTCATATTCAACTTTGTTTGTATTGAATTCAATTGGAGGCTTGCCGTGCAAAACCCCGCTTATACATTCAAGTAAATTGTTTCGCTTCACAGGCTTGGTTAGATAAGCTGAGAATCCTCTTTGTACAGCCAGTTCCCCCAGACCTTTTTTATCGTGAGCAGTAAGCAATACCAATTTGGTGTCACGCAAAATTCTTTCTTCTTTGATTCGTTTGGCTAGAGTGAGACCATCCGAATCGGACATGACAAAATCGATTATGGCAAGATCGTAATGCTCTTGTGATTCGGCTTTTTCGCGCATGAGCTTGAGGGCGTCTTTGGCGTCACTTGCAGTATCACATTTCCAACCGCAGTAAGCTAAATAAGATTTGATGATGCGGCAAGAAGATTCAAGATCGTCTATCACCAGAACTCTGGGACTGCCTTCCACATCAAAACACTTGTGGTCTTTGTCTTTGGTGGCGCTTATACTAAGTGGCAGATCAAAAGTAAATTTGGAACCCATTCCATATTTACTTTCAACTTGAATGGAGCCGCTCATAAGCTCGACCAGACGTTTGGATATGGACAGTCCCAGTCCGGTGCCGCCGAATTGGCGATCCAGCCCACCTTCCACTTGAGTAAAGGGTTGAAATAGACGAGTGATCATATCCGGTTTGATACCGATTCCGGTGTCTGTCACTGTAAAACGCAATTTCATGGCATCATCGTCTTTGCTGCCTGAAATAGCTTCAACCGAGACTTCTATTTCTCCATGCGGTGTGAATTTTAGCGCATTGCCCAGAAGATTTATCAAGATCTGACGCAAACGCAGACTGTCTCCGAATAAATATCGCGGCAGATCCGAAGACACATAAGTCATCAGAGAAATGCCCTTTTGCTGGGCGTCTTTGGCAAATAAACTGGCTGCTCCTTCTACCAGATTGAGCAATTCGAATTCGACTATTTCTAGATTCAGTTTGCCGGCTTCAATTTTGGACAGATCAAGAATGTCGTTGATTATAGTCAAAAGCGCCTGCGAAGATTCAAGTATGATGCTTGCATATTCGCTTTGTTCTTTGTCCAGCTCTGAGCGCAATAAAAGCTCAGCCATACCGATGATGGCACTCATAGGTGTGCGGATTTCATGGCTCATATTGGCCAGGAATTCGCTTTTCAGTCTGTTCGATTGAATAAGCTCGCTTGATTGAAATGCCAGAAGTTCTGATTGTTCTTTCAATTGTTTCGACTGGCGGAAAAGATCCACAAATACAGAAACTTTGGAGCGCAATATTTGCGGCTCAAAAGGCTTGAATATATAATCGACCGCACCCATCGTATAACCCTGGAGTGTGTCTTTTTCTTCCTGGGCTTTGGCTGTCAAAAATATAATCGGTGTGTGTTTTGATCTGGGACGGGCTCGAATCAGTTTGGCTGTTTCAAACCCGTCCAATTCAGGCATCTGCACATCAAGCAAAATGACCGCGGCATCGTTATCCAGAAGCCAGCGCAAACATTCATCACCTGAATGAGCCCGGATCAAAGTTTGATCCAGCTCCTCCAGAGCAACTTCGACTGCAGCCAGATTTTCTGGCTGGTCATCGACCATGAGTATATTTATCTTGTCTTCCATTAATTACGGCATCGTGTCATTGTTTGTACAGCCAGACTCGAAGCAAGGATACCAGTTGATCCGAATCTATAGGCTTGGCAATATATTCGGAGGCTCCGGCTTCAAGACATTTATCTCGGTCACCTTTCATGGCTTTAGCTGTGAGTGCGATTATAGGCAGGCTGGCAAATTTTTCCATCTGTCTTATTTGTGCCATCGCCTCGTATCCATCCATTTCGGGCATCATGATATCCATCAAGATTACTTCGATATCTTCGTTGTTTTTGAGTTTTTCAATCCCAACCTTGCCGTTTTCTGCATGCAACACCTCCATATGTTGCGCTTCAAGAATACTGGCCAGGGCAAAGATATTTCTTACATCATCGTCTATAACTAGCACTTTTTTGCCGGCAAGAAGCGGATCGAATTCGCTGGCTTTCTCCAACAGTTCTTTAGCCGACTGCGGCAGTCTTTCTGCCGAACGGTGCAAGAATAGCGTCGTTTCAGCCACCAGGCGTTCAGGTGAGCGAACATCTTTCACTATTACCGATTCTCGAGCATACTCGTCCAGTTTTTTCTGTTCGTCGTCATCCGGTTTCTGATTGGAATAAATGATGATCGGAATATCGCGAAGTGATGCATCCGATTTCATTTTCTCAATAAGTTCGGTGCCTTTCATATCCCCTACGTTCAAGTCTAAAACGGCACAATCAAATTTGCAGTTGCGCAAAGCCTCAAGCGCCGCCTCACCGTTTTCAACCAGAGTAGTCTGGACATCGCCGTTTCCAATGAACTCGACCATATTCTTGCCTTGTTCGCTGTCGTTTTCAACTATCAAAAGTTGTTTCATGGGTCTGTCTATGAATTCTTTGATGTCAGCGATAGAAGAAGTGATTTGTTCTTTGGAAACAGGTTTTTCCAGATATTCTATGGCGCCCTGTCTTAAACCGCGCCATCTTTGCGATTCTATCGATACCACTTGCACAGGAATATGTTTAGTTTTGGTATCGTGCTTGAGTCTGTCCAGCACGCTCCATCCATCGATATCCGGCAAGTTCAAATCGAGTGATATCAAGTCAGGCAAAAAGCGTTTTGCCATTGCCAGTCCCACTTCACCACGAGTGGCAATCAGTCCTTTCAGTTCGCGCTCACGAGCGACATCTAGCATGACGCTGGCAAAATGTATGTCATCTTCTATTATGAGGATGACCCGGTCGCCCGGTTTTACATTTTCGCGATCGTCTTTGATACGCGGTTCTATGAGCATGGACGATTCCTGATTCGTGCCCATCACAGCCGAATCAGAAAAAGCGGAATGACCGGCGCTCAGGCTCAATTCGCCTGTCGGCGGCTTGAAGCTGTGGTGCACCAGGTCATCCATATGGTGTTTATAACGCTCTGAGAATGTACCTGCCTGAGTTTTGTTGAATTTATCCGGCAAATACAGGATGAATGAACTTCCTTTTTCAGGAGCGCTTATGAGTTTTATTTCTCCGCCCAGAGCCTCTGCAAGCTCGCGGCTGATGGCAAGACCCAGTCCGGTTCCGCCGTAACGTCTTGAAGTGGTGCCGTCTGCTTGTTGGAAGGCTTCGAAAATGATTTTCTGACTTTCCTGCGGGATGCCTATGCCGGTGTCGATTACAGTGAATGAAATCACTTTGTCGGATTGAGTGAGAACTTTGTGGTCTTGAGACCAGCCCTCTTGAGCCACATCAATATTTAAATTGATTGAGCCGTGCTCTGTGAACTTGAAGGCGTTTGAAAGCAAATTCTTGAGAATTTGTTCCAGTCTCTTCAAGTCTGTGTGCATAACATTGGGCAGTTCGTCCGACTGGTTGATTTTGAATTCCAGTCCTTTGGATTCGGCCACCTGACGGAAACTTCTCTCAATATCATCATTGATATCAAGGAAGGCGGCGTCAGACAATTCGAGCGTCATCTTACCCGATTCAATCTTGGACAGATCAAGGATGTCGTTGATTAAGTTCAGCAGATCCACACCGGCTGCATGCACCATAGTGGCATACTCGACTTCTTTGGAGTCGAGGTTTTTATGCGGGTTGGATGCAAGCGACTTGGAAAGAATCAGCAAGCTGTTGAGAGGCGTGCGCAGCTCGTGCGACATATTGGCCAGAAACTCAGATTTATATTTGGATGTAAGTTCAAGCTGCAAGGCTTTTTCTTCCAGATTGAATCTTGCTTGTTCGATTTCTTTGTTCTTTTTCTCCACCTCTTTGTTTTGCAATGCCAACTGACGCGCTTTTTCTTCCAGAGCGTCGTTTGTTTTCTGCAAGTGTTCTTGTTGCTCTTGTAAGAGCTTTTCGGATTCTTGCAGAGTTTTGGCTTGCATTTCAAGCTGCTTGTTGGTGGCTGTAAGTTCTTCTTGTTGACTTTGAAGTTCCATAGCCAATTTTTGTGACTGCTTGAGCAAGTTCTCAGTTCTCATGTTGGCTTCAATCGTGTTTATAACGATACCGATTGATTCCATGAGCTGGTCTAAGAAGGCTAAGTGGGTTTCACTGAATGTATGGAAAGATGCAAGTTCGATTACCGCTTTTACTTCAGTCTCGAACAAAACAGGCAGAACTATTATATTAAGCGGTGTTCCTTCACCCAGTCCGGAGGAGATTTTGATGTAATCGCCCGGAACATTGGTGACCCAGATGCGTTTTTTCTCAAGAGCGCATTGACCCACCAGTCCTTCACGCAATTTGAATCTGGTGCTTAAGTGCTTGCGTTCTTCATAAGCGTAGCTTCCTAATAAAGCGAAGTGAATAACACCATCTTCATTCACTTCACCGTTATAAAACACACCGTGCTGAGCGTTAACCAGTGGTGCCAGTTCGGACAGAACGAGTTGAGCCACTGTGAGCAAATCGCGCTGACCTTGCAGCATACGTGTGAATCTGGCAAGGTTTGTTTTGAGCCAGTCTTGCTCGGTGTTTTTCAGTGTGGTGTCTTTCAGGTTGCGGATCATCTCATTGATGTTGTCTTTGAGAGCCGCAACTTCACCTTGTGCTTCCACAGTGATGGATCGGGTCAAGTCACCTTTGGTTACGGCGGTGGCAACCTCGGCGATGGCTCGTACCTGTGTAGTGAGGTTGGCGGCCAGCTGGTTGACGTTATCGGTTAAGTCTTTCCAGGTACCGGCAGCACCGGGCACTTTAGCCTGACCCCCGAGTTTACCTTCCACACCCACCTCACGGGCAACTGTGGTTACCTGGTCGGCAAACGTAGCAAGCGTATCGATCATCTCGTTGATGGTGTCTGCCAGTGCTGCGATTTCACCTTTGGCGGCAAGCACCAGTTTTCGCTTCAAGTCGCCGTTGGCTACAGCCGTCACAACCGCGGCTATACCGCGCACCTGTTCTGTAAGGTTTGAAGCCATATAGTTGACGTTATTAGTCAAGTCTTCCCAGGTACCCGACACACCTTTAACTTCGGCCTGTCCCCCCAGTTTTCCTTCGGTTCCCACTTCACGGGCAACACGCGTAACCTCAGACGCGAATGATGAGAGCTGGTCAACCATTGTATTGATTGTGTTTTTAAGTTCTGAGATTTCACCTTTAACGTCGACCGTGATTTTCTTCGATAGGTCACCTTTCGCCACAGCCGTCGTAACATCTGCGATGTTACGCACCTGGTTTGTAAGGTTTGATGCCATCGAGTTGACGTTGTCGGTCAAATCTTTCCAGGTACCTGATACACCACGCACGATGGCTTGTCCGCCCAGTTTACCCTCTGTACCTACTTCACGGGCAACACGCGTCACCTCAGCCGCAAATGACGATAATTGGTCCACCATCGTATTGATTGTTTCTTTCAGTTCCAAAATTTCGCCGCGCACGTCAACCGTGATGTGCTTGGACAAGTCACCGTTAGCCACAGCCGTCGTCACTTCTGCAATGTTACGCACCTGGGCTGTAAGGTTTGATGCCATTGAGTTCACGTTGTCGGTCAAATCTTTCCAGGTTCCTGACACACCGCGCACGGTGGCTTGTCCCCCCAGTTTTCCTTCGGTTCCTACCTCACGGGCAACACGCGTCACCTCAGATGCGAATGACGAGAGCTGGTCAACCATTGTGTTGATTGTGTTTTTAAGTTCTAGAATTTCACCTTTAACGTCAACAGTGATTTTCTTGGACAAGTCACCGTTTGCAACAGCGGTCGTGACGTCTGCGATGTTTCTTACCTGTGACGTTAAGTTTGACGCCATGTAGTTAACCGAGTCGGTCAAATCTTTCCAGGTACCGGCAACACCGCGCACGTCGGCTTGTCCACCCAGTCTTCCTTCTGTACCTACTTCACGGGCAACACGCGTCACCTCAGCGGCAAATGACGATAATTGGTCCACCATTGTATTGATTGTATTTTTAAGTTCTGAGATTTCGCCTTTAACGTCCACCGTGATCTTTTTAGACAAGTCACCTTTTGCCACAGCGGTCGTAACTTCAGCGATGTTACGCACCTGGTTTGTAAGGTTTGATGCCATCGAGTTGACGTTGTCGG
>CAZEQP010000169.1:0-6640 GCA_964514345.1 uncultured Candidatus Obscuribacterales bacterium | reverse complement strand
GCAATAGGAAGCCTTCTTCACCGGTGAGACTGAATTTGAAAAAACAGGCATCCATGCCGTTGAATACAAGCTTGCCGCAATCGCGTTCTATAAGTTCGGGGTCCTGTCCGGCTCCTGAGTTTAAAAGCAATCGACTGTGCAAGCCATACAAATAACCGAGTTTCTGTTTCTCACCAGGCACAAATTCCACTTTGTCTGCAAAACAAAATTTTTCAAGATGTTCTAGAATCGGCTTTTGCAGAACGCTGTCACAAACTATTTTGAAATTTTCTTGATCTAATCTATATAAATGGAAATTGCCGACCAGTTTTGCTTTGCGATCCAGCACCGCTGATTTTTGCATTTGACCATCGCCAAGCAAATTGACATTATTGGTAGTCTGAGCTTGCAAGAAGCGCTCAGCATCGGGACCCTTCACGTCAATAAGCGAAAAAGCGGTGGTTGGTAATAAACCGCCGCCTTCTCTAATTTTTGTCGTATCTATTTCTTTCAGGGTCAATTCTTAGTCTTAAACCGAGAAAGAATTACCGCAACCGCAAGAGCCTTTAGCCTGGGGATTCTTAATCATGAATCCTTTGCCTTGCAAGCCGCCTTCAAAATCCAGAAGGGTGCCTTTGAGATAAATTGCGCTCTTGGGATCGATGAGAATTTTGACTCCGTGCTCTTCGACCACGTGGTCTTGTTCTTTCGATTTGTCGAAGCTCATGCCGTAAGACATCCCTGAGCATCCGCCTCCGCGAATTTCCAGACGAAGTCCATCCTTATCCGGCTCCTGTTCAAGCAATTTCTTGACTTCGGATGCGGCCGACTCGGTGATTGCAACGATTTTTGTTTCTGTATCAACTGCTGTGTCTGTCATGACCATTACCTTCTATAAATTGCCTCTTTTACTCTACCACAGGGTCTAGTGTGGGCCCTTGAAATGATAAGAATTTCTTTGCAACTCGTCGTAGTTTTTCCTCATATTTACCGGTCATAAGCTCTGTCAAAGGCACCCAGCTGGCGTCCTTAACCTCATTTAAATCGATGCTGAGACCGGTTTTGACGTCATCACCCTGGGCAAGGCGAAAAATATAGAGAAAGTCATGGTGAAAATGCTCGCCTTCGCCTTTGCTTTCATTAGCGGGGATGGGGTGAGTATCTAAATCTATAGGTATATTGGCGTGGGTGCAATGCCATTGCCACATCTCGACAGCCTCATATCCGGTTTCTTCGCTGAACTCTCTCAGTGCGCCTTTATAAGGCCACTCGTCTTTGTCCAGGTGACCTCCGGGCTGGATCCAGATATCCAGAATTTTGTGATGGATAAGCAAAGCCCTCTCTTCCTCGTCTACAAGAAGAGCACTGGCAGTGAGATGCCCCAACATATTCGAACGTGAATAAATATCTTTATTGGGACCACGCAAGTTTTCCAGCTGGTTTTTCAGTTGCGCCAGTCTTTCTTTTTCCTGAGGAAAAGTCATCAAATAGCGCTTCAGAAGACCTTTTATATAATCACTCATAAAAGACCTCGGTCACCGCTTCAGCCAGTTTCACCATAGCGTCCAATGTTTTTTCACATTTTTCCACGGCTAAATAATTGAAAGACTGCGGCTGGTAGAGATAAATTCCCGAATTGGAATTTATGACAAGTTCATTGAATTCTTCCGACATGGAAAGATCCCAGATCAATTTTTTTACGCCCGGATTTTCAAGGAATGCAAGCGCCAGATCCATATCGTTATAGGTTGTGATAAAGCGACGTTCGAATTTTCCGTCTTTTACCGTTTGTCCTTTTGATTCAAACAAAATGAGCCGTCCGAAAATGGACATCAAACCTTTGGCGAAACGAGGAAGCACAGTCAATTTCAAATAAGGTTCCTGAGTTTCATCCGGCATATTGAAATTAATCAGATAACCGGTTCCGAATGGAAAAAACGGCTTAAACACTGTAAGAGTAAAATCGTAGCCTTTGCGCTTGCCTTTTAAAACGAGATCATTGAAACCACTGTTCTTTTCAGGTTTTGCCTTAAGTGTTTCGCAAATGACCTGGAGTTTGTTTGTGTTTACTGGAATCAATAATCGCTTTTTCCTTCTCTCAATCAGTCTTTGGTTTCAAGTCCGACTCACCCTGGGGAGGTTGAACAAACATATCCACCTGTTTTTGATTTTTAGAGTCTGCACCGGCTCCTGCCCCCAGACCGAGTTTCATGGCAAAATTGGATATCAGACCGCCCCTGCGGCCGGGCTCTTTGACATCAGCACTGGATTTAGTATCACTACGTCCTTCTGATTTCTTGTAGTTCGACGCTTCGCTTCCGGAAGGTGATGCCGGGTCGGCACCGGATGTGGTGCTGGTCGTGTTCTTGTCCAGATCATGAGCGATGGAGCTCAATTGTTTCTGCGCATCTCGTATGAAGGCACCTTCTGGATCCAGATTGACGGCCCGGGACAAAAAGAGTTTTGCCTGAGCCGGATGATTGGTCGATTGCAGTATCACTCCGATGCGATAGTATGAATCGGACATTTCCGGTGCAATATTGAGTGCTTTCAAATAGGCTTTCAGGGCTTCCGGACGCTTTTCGTCCATTTCCAAAGCATAGCCCATGTTGTAATATGCCGAAGCAAAATTAGGATCCAGTTCTACGACCTTTTGCCATTTTTCCATGGCTTCTTTATTCTTTTTCATAGCGAAAAGAACTGTGCCCAGACCATTCAAACTGGTCGTGCTGTTCGGTTTCAATTCCAGAGCTTTGTCGAATGCCTCCAGTGCCTTGCTCCAGTTTTTCTGAGCGGTATAAAGCAAAGCCAGATTGCTCCAGGCTTGTTCAATACGTTCATCAGCTTTGATGGCTGCCTTATAGGCGGTAATTGCTTTAGTGAGATAGCCTGTTTTATGCAGTTCCACACCTTGATTGAAATGTTCAATGGCATCGCGGGCGTAAGGCTTACTGGCCGGTGCGGCAGTGGCTTCGGATTCTTTCTTTTCAGGTGCCGCCGCCTTTTCAGCTGTCGCATCCTCCTGACAAAACGCCGGGAGTCCTGAGATTCCCAACAAAGTAAAAAGAGCCAATGCACAAAAACATGAAAATATCTTGTTCATACGGTCATTATAGATCTCAGTTTGTATCCGTTTCTTTCAATATGTTCATTAAGCCTGAAAGTCCAAGCTTGTAACTGTCGGGCCCGAAGCCGAATATAACGCCTGAGGCCAGATCAGACAACATTGATTTATGTCTGAAATCCTCTCTGGCGGCTATATTTGAGATATGCACCTCGACAAAAGGTATTTTTACGGCAAGTAAAGCGTCTCGAATGGCTACAGATGTGTGTCCGTACGCGGCAGGATTAATCAAAATACCTTTAACGCCTTCAAGTCGTGCTTCCTGCAGACGATTTACAATTTCGCCTTCGATGTTGGACTGAAAAGTCAAAATAGAAATGCCGTTTTGAGCTGCCATAGCGCCCAATTCCTCATTTATCCGGGCAAGAGTGATTTTGCCGTATATCTGAGATTCTCGCTCGCCTAAAAGGTTAAGATTGGGACCGTGAACGACCAGTATTTTCAAATTTGCATTTCCGCTTCTTCCAGATCAAGCGCCTCCAGAGCACATTGAGCCTCAAGCAAGAACGGGTCGTTACGAGCCAGAAGACGCTCAGCTTTCACCAGACCGATATATTGAGCCAGAACGTCTTTCAAGGGGATTTTTTGCCCGTCTGATTCCACTTCATAAACTATGACAAACATGGAAGCAGCCAGGAGCATGCGCGCTTCCACCGGTCGAATCTCGCCACTTTGCAAGATTCCGTCCATTAATTTGGAATTGGCTTGATTTTCATAAACCAGCTCTTTGCAGAACTGTAAAACAATCTCCATTACGCCTCTGCTTCGCTCTTCAGGCAAAGAGGAGGCGGCTCTTATCAGATTAATTTTGTTGGAAGCGTCTCCCAGAGATTCAGCTGAGTCGACCAGATTTCGCACCTGGTTGGCTTTTGTGTTGAACTGTCGTCTCAGTTCTGTGGGAGCTACGGATGTAACCGGATCTCTTGCCGCATCCAGGCGCTTGTCATAAAAATCCTGCACCTGTTGGCGCTTCAGCTCCACTCCGGCAGGCATTAGCTCAAGAAAAATAGACTCAAGACCCTCGAGCTGCGATTGCAGATACATCAATTCGTCTTGTGTTACCAAATTTTTTTCTCCCGATTTTGGATACCAGAGCGGACATATAGGATTCTATACTCTCAACAACTTACCACAAGCTAGAAAAATGCTTTCAGCCGCTCAACAACTTGACCAATGCTTAAATCGCTCGTGTCGATGCAATGGCCAGCTTTATTGTAAACTGCCTGCCGTTTTTCAAGTAAAACATCCAGATTTTTTCTTAAATTGTCCAGATTTATGCAAGAATTGGCGGATGCCAAGTCGAGAAGGGGTCTTCCCTTTTTTTCCCTTGTGAACTGGGCAGCCAACCGCTCAGCCAGTACATCGCTTTTGCAGTGCAAAAAAACAATAGTACCCAGAGACTCCAAAAGGGCAAAATTTTCTTCACGGCAGGGCAACCCGCCACCTGTGGCCACCACTTTATTTAAAGTCCGGTCTGGATCTAAAGGACAGACCAGGTCATCCAGAGCCATTTTTTCATACTGCCTGAACTTTTCTTCTCCGTCCTCACTAAAAATTCTTTCTACACTTTTATTGGCCAGTTTGTTTTCAATAAATTCATCGGTATCCACAAAAACAGAATCTGTAACACGAGCAAATTCAGATCCGGCACAGGTTTTTCCCGAACCAGGCAATCCCACTAATATCAGTATTTTGGTCAATTGAATCTGTAAGCTGATTTCATGGCAGACGCGCCTTCGGAGCCTGCACGTCTTTCGGCAATTTCTATTTTATTGTGAATGTCGACAAGTCCCGGATCTAGAGCCAGAGCCTTTTTAAATGGCGGTATCGATTCACGATATCTTTTGCTGTTCATCAAGGCCATACCCAATCCGTAATGGGCTGATGCCATATTCGGTGCCAACATCACAGACTGGCGAAACTCGTGAATAGCTTCTTCATAATTTCCCACTAGAGAAAGCATAGTGGCAAGATTATTGTGTGCCGGAGCGGATCTCGGCTCCACCATAATAACTCGATGAAACGCTTGAATAGCTTCAGGATATTTGCCCATGCTGGCCAAAATATTGCCCAGATTGAAAGATGCCGCACTCATATTTGGATTGAGAGCAAGCGCCTTTTCCAGTTCGTTTTTAGCCAGTTCGTTTCTTCCTGAGTTTAGATAAATAGAACCCAGAGCACTATGAGTATCTGCATCATTGGATGATAGCTGGGTGGCACGTAAAAGCTCGTGTTCTGCCAGCTGGAAATTGCGTACAGCCAGAGCACTTAAACCAAGCTCTTTGTGAACGGTAGCATTGCCCGGCAAAATATTCACCAGTCTTTTGTAGTCTTCAATCGCCTCCATATAACGTCCGGACTGATATAAGCCTGACGCTCGGGCTAAAAGGGCGGTTGTGTGCGGATCTATGTTTTGTTGAACTTGCGAATCTCTGTTTGAGAAAAGCTGGTCGAATCGCGACTTGCCTTCCAATATTCCTGTTTTGTTTTTTGAGTCGGCGACTACGGCAAATCCAAGATCACGATCCAGGTCGTTAAAATGACTGATGACTTTATCCGAACGACCCTGCTTGTCATAAAGTCTGGCAAGACTCGAGTGGGCTGCAGCCAGGTGAACATTGATACGAGTGATTTCGATTATCTTTTGAGATGCAAGCTCGGTTTTTCCCGCCAAATTGGCAGCTGCCGCTTCTCGATGCAGAGCTTTGCGGGCGGACCGGCCGGCGGCGATTGCTTCTTCAAAATGATTTATAGCAGGAGTAATTTCTGAAATTTCAAGATAAATCATGCCAATTTTGTTGTGCAAACCGGCATCTTGTGGGTTTCTGCCTACCTGTTTCAATAATGTTTTGAGTGAATGGTCCAGAATTCCGTAGTCACCTGAAGCGGTGGTCTCTGGCGTGCCGAGACTGGGCTTGTTTTGGCTTGGCTGACCATTTATCCGCTTCAGCATATCGTTGCTGAAACTGGTTATTTTCTTAAATCCAGAATCGCCCGACTCATCGTTTTCGGCAAAAAAGGTAAGCGGTATAACAGGCAAAGTGACAAGAGCAATTGCCGCAACAGCGACAATCCACCAGCGCTTCTTTGCGCTTCTTTTAGCCGAGACTGTACGGCAGATTTGACTACTTGAGACCAACGCCTTATCCCGCGACTAATGTCGCAACGCCCTTAACCCCACATATATAGATAATATGTTCACTTGACCATAAGTCAATATTTTTTATGATTAGATTTCTGATACTTGAAAGACTTAAGTGACAATTACTTGGCTTTGAAGTACAGGATGAACAAGCCCAGTGAGCCCAGGACGATATTGGGCATCCAGGCCGCCATCAAGGGATCTATCCTGCCTGCTTCACCAAGTGCACCAGAGGAAGATTGCAGCACATAGTAGAGGAACACTATACAGGCTGAGTAAATCAAGCCCATGTTGCTGCGCGACCTTCTGCCTAACAGGCCCAGAGGGGCACCGGCCAGAGCGACTATAAGACAAGCCAGGGGCTGGGATATTTTCTGGTAATAACGGACCAGAAT